>CAXNGL010000182.1:0-6683 GCA_964201515.1 Burkholderiales bacterium | reverse complement strand
GGCGTGGGGGTTGCCGTCGCAGGTGCGGCGCGCCAATTCCATCGAGGAGGTGCTGAAGGCGAGCAATTTCGTGACCGTGCACGTGCCGCTACTCGACGTGACGCGGCATCTCATCAATGAGAAGAACCTGGCACTGATGCGCCAGGGTGCGGTGCTCCTGAATTTCGCGCGGGAAGAGATTGTCGATGCTGCTGCGGTCATTGCTGCGTTGGGATCGGGGCGTCTCAAGAACTACGTCACGGACTTCCCGGCCGCGGCCCTGGCCGGAAACACCAGGGTCATTGCCTTGCCGCACCTGGGTGCATCCACCCGGGAGGCGGAGGATAATTGCGCCGTCATGGTGGTGGACCAGGTGCGCGAGTACCTGGAGCATGGCAACATACAGAATGCGGTCAATTTCCCGAATGTCGTCATGCACCGTGAGTCGCCGTACCGAATCGCGATTGCCAATGCCAATGTGCCGAACATGGTCGGGCAGATATCCGGCGCCATGGCCAGCGCCGGCCTCAACATCCATAACATGCTGAACCGGTCCAAGGGCAACATGGCCTACACCCTGGTGGATGTGGACAGCCCGGTGGCGGCAAGTGTCACTGCCAGCCTGGCGGCCATTCAGGGCGTTCTCGTGGTTCGCTACCTGCCGAAAGCGGAGTGAGGTTGCATGTCCGACGAGCTTGCAAAACATCGTGCTTCGATCGACGCGCTGGATGACCGGATCGCCGGACTCCTGAACGAGCGCGCGATGCATGTCGTCGCCATCGGCAAGCTGAAAGGGGACGGGCCGATCTACCGGCCGGAGCGCGAGGCCGAAGTGCTGCGCCGCGTGAGCGACGCCGGGACGGGCCCCATCCTGGCCGAGGGAATGACACAGATTTTCACTTCGATCATGTCGGTATGCAGGGCGCTGGAAAAGCGCCTGGCGGTCGCTTACCTGGGGCCGGCTGGCACATTCTCGGAAATGGCCGCGGAGAAGCAGTTCGGCAGGAGCGTCGACTGGGTGCCGTGCAATTCCATCGACGAAGCCTTCCGTTGCGCGGAGTCCGGATCGGCAAGCTACGCCGTGGTGCCGGTGGAGAATTCCAGCGGCGGCGCCATCGGGCGCACCCTGGACCTGCTGCCGGCAACGGCCCTGAACATCTGCGCCGAAGTGGTGCTTCGGGTGCGGCAGAACCTGATGGCGAAGGGCGCGGCGCCGCTCAACAGCTTTGCGCGTGTTTATTCGCATCCTCAGTCCTTCAGCCAGTGCGTGGCCTGGTTGAACCAGAACATGCCCGGTGCCGCCCGCATCGAAGTCGCGAGCAATGCGGAGGCCGGGAAAAGGGCTGCAGCAGAACTTGATGCGTGCGCCTTGGGGCCCGAGCTTGTTGCCGGGCGCTACGGGCTCTCCGTGCTGGCTGCGAATGTCGAGGATGACACGCGGAACATGACTCGCTTCCTTGTGCTTGGCGCGCAATCCGTTCGCGCCACGGGGCGCGACCGCACGTCCCTCGTGATGTCGGCGCGCAATCGTCCGGGCGCGGTGCTGGAACTGATCTCACCCTTTGCCCGGCACGGCGTGAGCATGAGTCGAATTGAATCGCGACCGGCGCGTACCGGCCAGTGGGAATACCTGTTCTTCGTGGACATCGAAGGCCACGAGTCGGATGCGGTTGTAGGAGCCGCTCTCAAGGAAATTCGTGAAAAAGCGCCATTCCTCAGGGTGTTGGGAAGCTACCCGAGGTCGCCGGACTCCGCGGGCGGCTAACCACATTCAGCGCCAGGTCAATGCCATGAACATTTGCGAACAGTCGCCCTCGTACATCCGTGCTATTGCACCATACCAACCGGGAAAGCCGATATCCGAGCTGGCGCGGGAAATGGGCCTGGACGAGGGGCGGATCATCAAGCTGGCGTCCAACGAAAACCCCTTGGGCATGTCGCCGAAGGCGCGCGCGGCGATCGAGCACGCGCTCGGTGATCTGGCCCGCTACCCGGATGGAAACGCGTTTGAGCTGAAAGCCGCATTAGCGAGCCGCTACGGCCTGGCGCCAGAGTGCATCGTGGTGGGCAATGGGTCAAACGATCTGCTCGAACTGGTGGCCGGTGCCTTCCTGACCCCTGGCTCCGCATCGATCTATTCCCAGCACGCCTTCGCGGTCTATCCGTTGGCCACCCAGGCCCGTGGCGCACGTGGCATCGTCGTGCCGGCAAGAAACTACGGTCATGATCTTGGTGCGATGCTAGCGGCCATCACTCCGGAGACGCGCCTGATCTTCGTCGCCAACCCGAATAACCCTACCGGCACGTTCCTGGCATCGGCCGACATCGACGCGTTTCTGTCCAAGGTGCCCCGGGACGTCGTTGTGGTGCTGGATGAGGCCTACAACGAATACCTGCCTGCGGAATTGCGCTTCAACAGTGCGCGCTGGCTGGAACGGCAAGACAACCTGGTCATTACGCGCACCTTCTCCAAAGCCTATGGCCTGGCCGGCCTGCGGGTTGGCTATGGATTGATGAAGCCTGAAGTGGCCGACCTGCTCAACCGCGTGCGCCAACCTTTCAATGTCAACAGCCTCGCGTTGGCGGCAGCGCATGCCGCCCTGGCCGACCAGGCGTTCGTGGACCAGTCCTATGCGCTCAACCGCGCCGGCATGGCGCAGCTGGAGGCCGGATTCCGCGCACTGGGCCTGTCCTGGATAGCGTCATCGGGGAATTTCATCAGCTTCGCCCTCCCTGATGAGAACGGTAAGCCGGGCGCGGCCACCGTATACCAGAAGCTGCTGCGACAAGGCGTCATCGTGCGCCCGGTTGCCGGCTACGAGATGCCACGGCACCTGAGGGTGACCATTGGAACGCAGGCCGAGAACCAGGCGTTTCTTGATGTGCTGAAAGTGTCCTTGCCCGCCTGAGTGATGCGGCGTGCATGGCGGCGGCAAGACAATCTATATCAATTTCAATATAGAAAATTTCTGCAAAGGCCCTACAGTCGGGCATATTCTATTTTAATTTACCAGGATTATCGTCGCCGATTGGGGTGTTCGGTGGCATTCACGGGATGCATGGAATGAGTGAAAACGACTGCCGTATCCGCAAGCTGGTCATTGTCGGCGCAGGCCTCATTGGAGGCTCTTTTTCGCTGGCACTGAAGCGCCGCGGAGCCGTCGGCGAAGTTGCAGGAATCGGGCGCAATCGCGACACGCTGGAACGTGCCAGGTCGCTGGGTGTCATCGACTCTGTCGGGGCCATGGACCGGGAAACCCTGGCCGGCGCGACGCTGGTGATGTTGGCGACGCCGGTTGGGCAGATGGAAGGCGTGATGCGGTCGCTGTTGCCACACCTTGCCGACGACACCATCGTCACCGATGGAGGAAGCACCAAGCAGGATGTCATAGCCATTGCCCGCCGATGCCTGGGCGCGCGTTTCCCGCAATTCGTTCCCGGCCACCCCATCGCGGGCACCGAGCGCAGCGGACCCGAGGCGGCTTTTGCCGAGCTCTACGAGAAGAAGCGTGTGGTGTTGACGCCGCTGGAAGAAACCAGGGCCAACTTCGTCGCCCTGGTTCGGGCCGCATGGGAGACCTGCGGCGCCCGAGTCACGCAGATGGAGCCCGCCTTGCACGATACTGTGCTCGCCGCGGTCAGCCACCTGCCGCATCTGCTGTCATTTGCGCTGGTAGAGGAGTTGTCGTCGCAAACCACGGGTGAATTGATGTTTTCCTTCGCCGGCGGCGGCTTCCGTGATTTCACGCGCATCGCCTCGAGCAATCCGGAGATGTGGCGCGACATATCGATCGCCAATCGGGTGGCGTTGGGCGCGGAATTGTCACGCTACCGCCAGTCACTGGACGCGCTGCAGCGCATGGTGGACGACGCCGATGCCGATGGGCTCGGCAAGGTTTTCGAGCGTGCGCGCGCCGCGCGGGAACGCTGGTTGCAGAGCCAGGTTTGAGGCGCTAGCGGCTGTGCCGACGGATATTCTCGACCTTGCGCCGGTTCGCCGTGTCGGGGGTACGATACGGTTGCCGGGGTCCAAGAGCATCTCTAACCGGGTGCTTCTGCTCGCCGCACTGGCGCGTGGCGAGACACAAATCTTTGACCTGCTGGACTCGGACGATACCCGCGCAATGCTGGGTGCGCTGAGACAGTTGGGCGTTCGGTTGGAAGTTGCGACCCCGGGCGGGCTCCTTGTGCATGGTTGCTCGGGACGCTTTCCCGTCACGAGCGCCGACCTTTTCCTTGGCAACGCCGGAACGGCGTTTCGTCCGCTCGCCGCGGTGTTGGCCCTTCTGGGCGGGGAGTACAAGCTGTCCGGCGTCGCCCGCATGCATGAGCGACCGATCGGCGATCTTGTGGAGGCTTTGCTCAAGATAGGCGCCCGCATTGACTACATCGGCGAGCCCGGTTATCCGCCGCTGGCAATCCATGCGGGTGAAATTCGCGCCGGTCAGCCAGTAACTGTGCGCGGGGATGTGTCATCGCAGTTCCTGACAGCACTGCTGCTTGCGTTGCCGCTGACCGGCGCCCCGACGAGCGTATCGGTCGCGGGGGAACTCATCTCCAAGCCTTACGTCGAGATCACGCTGAACCTGATGAACCGGTTCGGCGTGGAAGTATCGCGTGACGGGTGGTCGGACTTCGCAATTCCAGCGGCCCACTATGTTGCGCCCGAACGGATACATGTTGAAGGTGACGCATCTTCGGCGTCGTACTTCCTCGCCGCTGGGGCGATCGGTGCGCTGTCGGGCGAAGGCAGTGTTCGTGTGGAGGGCGTGGGGCGGGCCAGTATCCAGGGCGATGTGCGATTCATCGAGGTGCTGGAGGCAATGGGTGCGCAGGTCAGCGCGGGAGACAATTGGATCGAGGCCACGGCGGGCGCGGCGGCGAAGGCAGCAGGCCGGCTCAGGGCCATTGATGCCGATATGAATCACATTCCGGATGCGGCGATGACAGTCGCCATGCTGGCGTTGTTTGCCGATGGGACGAGCACTCTGCGAAACATCGCCAGTTGGCGCGTCAAGGAAACCGACCGGATTGTCGCCATGGCAACCGAACTGCGCAAGCTGGGAGCGCAAGTGGAGGAGGGACGCGATTACCTGAAGGTAACACCGCCAAGCGCTCTGACCCCGAACGCGAGCATTGCCACCTACGACGATCACCGCATGGCCATGTGCTTCTCGCTGGCTGCGTTGGGTGGCGTCGCGGTGAAAATTCAGGACCCTGGATGCGTGAGCAAGACCTTCCCGGAATACTTCGATGCTTTTGCGTCGATTGCCCGCAACTGACGATTGAGGCAAGCTCCGGTGAATCAGTCCGACCTCAGCACTTGTTTCACAATTGAGGGGCTTCGCCCTTCAAGCTCCCCACCTTCGCGAACCACCTCGTCAGTTCTGAAATGGCCGTTAGGTTGGTGACATGGGGACCGACGTGAGCGCCACGATTCCCGTCATCGCCATCGATGGGCCCTCTGCGTCCGGGAAGGGGACAGTGGCCCAGGCCGTAGCAAAGGCTTTGGGGTTCCATTTCCTGGACAGCGGCGCCTTGTACCGCCTGGTTGCGCTTGCTGCGCTGGATGCCGCCGTTCCGTGGGGCGACGAAGGCACTCTTGCCAAGCTCGCTGGCGAGCTAAACGTGGTTTTTCAGGACGGGAGGATAATCATGGAGAGTCAGGATGTTACCGATTCCATCCGATCTGAGGCCTGCGGCGAGGGCGCTTCGCGCGTTGGAGCCGTAGCCGGGGTTCGCGAGGCCCTTCTGCGGAGGCAGAGGGCATTTCGCCACGCCCCTGGGCTGGTGGCAGATGGACGCGACATGGGGACGGTGGTTTTCACCGATGCGGTGCTCAAAATTTACCTCACTGCAAGCGTAGAGGCGAGGGCGGAACGACGTCATAAACAGTTGAAACAAAAAGGAATCGCTGCTACACTGCCCCTCCTTTTGAAGGACTTGCAAGAGCGCGACCAGCGTGATATGTCGCGCGCCGCAGCCCCTCTCAAGCCAAGTCCCGATGCGCATCTCCTGGATACAACAGCGCTGTCGGCCGAGGCTGCCACCGAACAGGTCCTGGCCTGGTATCGAGGGCTCAGGAAAAACTAAAGTTTGCATCAAGGGTGACGGGAAAGCCCATGCCGGCCCGACTGGCAAAGCCGAACCGTCTTTTCAGCAACGAACCCTGCGACCGGTTTTTGGACGCAGATCAATCAGGTCAATCATTTATGGCAAACACAGCCCCCGCAGTCGCATCCGAACCCCACCACCCCGACAGCTTTGCCGCGATGTTCGAGGAAAGCCTCTCGCGCAAGGAAATGCGCATTGGGGAAGTGATCACTGCAGAAGTTATCCGCGTCGACATGAACCACGTTGTCGTGAACGCAGGACTGAAGTCGGAATCGTTCATTCCACTGGAAGAATTCAAGAACGACCAGGGCGAAGTTGACGCCAAGCCGGGCGATTTCGTCGCTGTTGCGATCGAAGCGCTGGAAGACGGTTATGGCGAGACGCGCCTGTCACGAGACAAGGCCAAGCGCCTGGCCGCCTGGATGGACCTCGAGAAAGCGCTGGAAAACGGCTCGCTCGTCGACGGCATCATCACTGGCAAGGTCAAGGGCGGACTGACCGTCATGACCAATGGCATTCGCGCGTTCCTTCCCGGCTCGCTGGTGGATGTACGCCCGGTCAAGGACACCACGCCCTATGAGGGCAAGCAG
>CAXNGL010000181.1:0-6735 GCA_964201515.1 Burkholderiales bacterium | reverse complement strand
ATTTCGCCACGCCAGTACGGCCAGATCGCTGTTCTAGGCTTGGAGGAACGTCTGCATTTCCTCGCGTCGCTTGATTGTGTCTTCGTATCCCAACTCGATCAAGGCCTGACAAAAACCCCGCTCAAACAGGAGGTAGCTGGCAAGGTTGGAGCCATTGCGATTCATCGCGCCAACACCTCGCAAAAGGAACCGTACCGTACGCGGAAGTTCCCTGATGTAGCGGGGAACAAGGCGCTCAATCGGTTGGCTCGGTGAAGCGACCAATACATCGATCTTGCGCAGCGGCAACCCCGCTTGCTCGACTTTCTCTCTGGGAATAAGGCTGATGGTGCGGTTGATTCGGTGCAAGCGTTCAATATCGACGTACAGGCTATCAAGGAAAATGCTGTTAAGGGCATGGCCGGCAATCTGCGCCAGCGAAGGATACGAATTCGATCGCACCCTGGCTGAATCCTGCGATTGCCTGCCGGTTCCCACCACCAGTACCCGATCGGCGCCAAGATGCAACGCCGGACTGATCGGCGCAATTTGGCGCATTGATCCATCGCCGAAGAATTCGCGGTTGAGCTTCACCGCCGGAAAAACGAATGGCAACGCACTCGAGGCCATCAGGTGCTCCACCCTGATCGGCATCGCACATCCAATACGCTGGCTGCGCTCCCATGGCTGGCAATCCACCCCTCCCTGGAAAAATGAAACACTTTGCCCGGACGAATAGCCCGAACAGGTGATGGAAACGGCATACAGGCTGCCGCTATCGATGTTTTCCTGAATCCGTCCAAAATCCAGGCCCGACGACAGCATGTGCGCGAGCGGGCTGTTGTCAAGCAGGGACATCGGATTCGATCGTTTGATGAGCATGATCGCGGCAAGCCACCGTGCGCCGCCGCGGGCGATGCCTAGCGCGTCGGAGCGGTAGACATGGTGCGCGTGAAAATTGCTCCACACCTCGAGCAGATGATCAACCCCGGCTTCAAAGTTATCGGCAAAAACCGCGAGGCTGGCCGCATTGACCGCCCCCGCAGAAGTGCCACAGATGATCGGAAAGGGATTGCGGTCCGGAAACGGCAGCAGTTCGCGCACGGCCTTGAGAACACCGACTTGATAGGCTGCGCGCGCGCCACCACCTGTGAGCACCAGGCCGGCTCTCGGTCGCGTGGGCTCAAGCAAGGCGGCCAACGACGACCTCCCCAAAGGATGCGACTTTAGTGTTCCTGTCGGCTGCCATCATCAATTCGCGACAGAGCGCCCGCCACGGAACAGATCCTGTTCCGCCATGGCATCAACCGCGAGCAGTGCCGTCATGTTCACGAGCCCGCGCACGGTCGCCGATGGCGTCAGTATATGTACCGGACGCGCTGCGCCGAGGAGAATCGGACCGATGGTGACACCATCGCTGGCGACCATCTTCAGCAGCGTGAACGCGATGTTGGCCGCGTCCAGCGTCGGCATGATCAGAAGATTGGCATCGCCGCGCAGCCGGCTATTGGGAAATACCCCCTTGCGCAAGGCCTCGCTGACAGCCGAATCGCCGTGCATTTCACCCTCGATCTCCAGTGCCGGCGCGCGCGCACGAATCAGGTTTAGTCCCTCGCGCATCTTGAGCGCGCTTGCGGAGTCACTCGACCCGAATGATGAATGCGACAACAGGGCCACCTTGGGGACAATGCCAAAGCGCCGCATCGCTTCCGCGGCCAGCAATGTCATTTCAGCAATCTGCTCCACCCCCGGCTCCTGGTTGACATAGGTGTCGCAAATAAAGAGCGTGCGGTCGGCCGGCATCAGAACGTTCATCGCATAGTAGCTTGACACGCCGGCACTGCGACCGATGACCTGGTTCACATAGTGCAGGTGCAGCGCGTGGGTGCCGAATGTTCCGCACAACATGCCATCGGCCTCGCCACGATGAATCATCATGGCGCCAATCAGCGTATTGCGCCGGCGCATTTCAATTTGAGCGTACTGTCCTGAAACGCCGCGTCGCTCGGTTAGTTTGTGATATTCGGTCCAGTACTCGCGAAATCTGGGGTCGAATTCAGGGTTGACGATTTCAAGATCGACCCCTGGCCGCATGCGCAGGCCGTAGCGTTCGATGCGCCGCCTTATCACCTCGGGTCGCCCGATGACTATCGGCGCAGCGAGTTTTTCGTCCACCACGACTTGCACCGCACGCAATACTCGCTCATCCTCGCCTTCGGCATAGGCGATCCTGCGCCGCGGACCCTGCTTGGCGGCAGAGAACAGTGGCTTCATGATGAGCCCGGAGTGGTACACATACTGCTCCAGAGAAGTGCGATAGGCATCAAAATCTTCAATCGGTCTCGTCGCCACGCCGGAGTCCATCGCCGCCTTGGCAACTGCGGGGGCAATGGCCGTGATCAATCGCGGATCGAAGGGTTTCGGAATCAGGTAGTCCGGGCCGAATTTGAGATTGGGCTCGCCGTACGCGCTAGTGACGATTTCGGACTGCTCGGCCTGCGCCAGCCCGGCAATGGCATGGACTGCTGCCAACTTCATTGGCTCGTTGATCTGCGTCGCGCCCACGTCCAGAGCACCACGAAAAATGAACGGGAAGCAAAGCACATTGTTGACCTGGTTGGGGTAGTCGGACCGACCGGTGGCAATCACGGCATCCGGCCGCATGGCCTTCACAATGTCCGGTAGGATTTCAGGCTCGGGATTCGCCAAAGCGAGAACCAACGGCCGTTGCACCATGTAGCCCACCCACTCTTGCTTGAGCACCTTGCCCGCCGATAGTCCGAGAAAAATGTCAGCATCGTGCAGGAGCTCCGGCAAAGTTCTTGCGTCGGTCTGGCGCGCATAGCGGACCTTGTTGTCGTCCATTTCATCCTTGCGACCTACGTAGACGACACCCTTGATGTCATAGACCCAGATATTTTCCTTCCTCAACCCCAGGCCAACGAGCAGGTCAAGGCACGCCAGTGCGGCGGCTCCGGCGCCAGAACAGACGAGCTTTACGCTGGAAATCTCTTTCCCGAGAACGCGCAATCCGTTCAGGACCGCTGCGCCGACAATGATGGAAGTGCCGTGCTGATCATCGTGAAACACCGGAATATTGAGTCGTTCGCGCAGCTTTCGTTCGACATAGAAGCACTCCGGCGCCTTGATATCCTCAAGATTGATGCCCCCAAAAGTTGGTTCCAGGGCCGCAATGATATCGACCAGCCGATCCGGATCGCGTTCATTCAACTCGATGTCGAAGCAATCGATGCCAGCAAATTTCTTGAACAGCACGGCCTTGCCTTCCATGACGGGCTTTGCCCCGAGCGGACCGATGGCGCCGAGACCGAGCACTGCCGTTCCATTGGTAACGACACCAACGAGGTTGCCACGGGCGGTCAGGTTGCGCGCCTCCCCGGGATCGCGGACGATCTCCTGGCAGGCTGCTGCCACCCCGGGTGTGTAGGCCAAGGCCAAGTCACGCTGGTTGACCAGGCTCTTGGTAGCCGTAATCGCGATTTTCCCGGGGCGCGGAAACCGGTGATAGTCCAGCGCGCTCTTTCGGAGGGCCTCATCCATGACTGTCCTTCAGTGCCTGTCCTTGCATTCCCAGGAGTACCAACCTGCTGTCCGAAGCGATTATAGTCCACGCCCCTTGGACGACCGGCGCGCATGTTCAATAGGACGGATCGTTGCCACCCGGATCGGCGAGCGACGACGCCACGATAGACTTGGAATGCCCGTCGGACTACCGCGGTAATATTGCAGATCAATTCTCGAGGGCAATTCAGCGGGGACCATACCGTCAGCAATATCGGCTCGTGTCGCAGCCCGGATGCAAAACATCGCTCCGTTCCATGTCATGGAGATCCAGGCGCGAGCGCACCAACTCGAAGCTCAGGGTCGGCCACATCATTCACATGGAGATCGGGCAGCCTGACTTTGGCGCTCCGCAACCCGTCATCGAAACGGCTGTAGCCGCGATGCGCCAGTTACCGCTGGCTTATACCAGCGCGCTGGGGATTCCCGCGCTGCAAAAAAACGATCGCCACGCACCGTGTGGAACGATTCGACGCCAAGGTCGAAGCAACGTCAGTCGTTGTCACAGCTGGCGCATCGGGCGCCTTCCTGTTGCTGCTGGGGATGCTGATTGATCCGGGCGACGAAGTATTTATGCCCGATCCCTGCTACCCGTGCAACCGTCATTTTGTGCGCTTGGTTAACGGATGGCCGCGGACCATCCCGGTAGGGCCGGACCAACAGTATCAGTTGACCCTGGAAGGCGTAAAGACTAGCCGCGAGGGGTCCGCGCAGTCATGGCGTCCTGCTTGCCTCCCCCTCCAACCCCACTTGGCACACTGGTTCCCCCGAGGGAACTGGCAGCGTTCTCAGGCTGGCTGGACAACCGGGGCGGATTCCTGATCTTTGATGAGATCTACCTGGGCCTGACGTATGACGGCCCCCTCACATTCGGCACTGAGACTGCAGGCGGACAATATCTTCGTGGCGAACAGCTTCTCAAAGTATTTCTGCATGACGGTATTGCGTCTCGGATGGATCGTGGCACCGGAACGCTATATGCGGGACAGTGAAAAGCTCGCGCAGAACGTTTTCATTTTCCCGTTTGCACCGGCGCAACATGCGGCACTTGCCACACTCCATCCGAAGTCGATTGAAGTCCTGGCAAGCAGGAAGTGCGAGTTCTTCCGACGCCGCGAAATCATGTTGCCAGTCCTCCACGACATTGGCTTCGCCATTGCGGCAGTTCCGGCTGGAGCGCTTTATATCTATGCGGACTGCTCCGCCTTGGGTGCCGACAGCGGGGAAATCGCCCGTCTGGCGCTGGAGAACTCGGGCGTCGCGATCACACCCGGAATGGACTTTGGCGAACACGGGGCAGCAGAGCACGTGCGCTTTGCACAAATGGGATCAATGGATGATCTTGGAGAAGGCTTGCACCGCCCTAGAAAACTGTTCAACAGCTAGGAAGGAGCTCAACAAGGGACAGTCCCGTTGCATACTCTCCACTTCCGAGGCAGGCTTGGAACAAGCGTCGCCCTATTCCACAGCTTTTCAGAGCCCCCGTGGAAACCTCCGAGCAAGTTCGCACAACGGAAATCTTGATGACGAGACTCCCACGAGTTCCGTTCGTACGAAAGACGGCGGAACACCCTCCTTTTTCAGGCCATTGCCGGATCCAATGAACGCAACTTGGAGATCAGGACGAAGGGCCCAACGATGCAGTGATCTGCCCCGGACGGGGTGATGTCGGATCAGTTCGTCGCAAAGCCTGCGCGATCCGGTCCTTTTCTGCAAGAACCTTCAGCGCATACTGATTCGACGGATCATTGAATGCGCCGGCATACAGCTGCAGCCCCGACTCAAGGCTGCCGGCACGCCTGACACAGTCCTTGAGGATTCGAGCTCCTACGAAGATGTTGGTACTCGGGTCCAAAACGGCATCCTGACCGCCGTGCTCGGAAAACTTGTCCTGATGTTGCTGAGGCATTACCTGCATAAGACCTTTGGCCCCCATCACACTCTCAGCGATTGGATTGAAGCGCGACTCGATAGCCATCACCGCGAGAATCAGCAGCGGGTCCAAACCGACCAATTGGCCCGCCTCGTGAGCAGCTGCAACCATCTGCTCCGTGGCGTCATTGGCTACCCGATAGCGCCGCGCCAGATGCCTTGCAAGCGTCTTGTATCGCAGATTTTCCACTTCGTCCGAAGCCACGAACAGCGAATTTTCGGCAAAGCGGATGGTCCCCTCTGCAGTGGTCGAGGCAGAGGCCGGAAGATACTGCCCCCCTTGCGCAAGGAGCAGCACGATTGCAATAAGCCCAATCACCGCTAGTCCATTGTGAAGCCGAACAATGACTCGTCCGAAACGCGACTCCAGCTTGCTGATCAACTCGGCAGTGTTCATCACACACCTCCTGGTTTGGATCAGTTCCAGGGTACGCAGCCCGCGTGGCTACCAAGCACCCTCGTAACTTCGCCTACGCTTGCGGAAATACTGGCGCAGATATTCTTGAAGTCTGGAACTGGCTGCAGGCGAAACCCAGAATTGGGTCGCCTTTAAGGCAGATTATCCCTGCCAGAATCTTGGCCCCGCTGGCGAAATTTGGGGGCCAAGCTACTTAGGAAGGTACTCTGACGCAACGCAACAAAAGTATTTTAATTAAATACTTACGTCATGTCAAACGTTTTGAAGTATCGCTCCGAGACATTGGAGTTGCATAGCAACAAAGACGCTTCATTGCTCAAAAAGATCCCGGCTTCGCCGCCCAATGACCTGTTAGACTAAACAAGTCGTTCGGCAACGATGCCGGGTGATATCCCGTAGTAACCGAATGTCTGCGGAACAGTGCGTACCGGATAGCACGCGCTGTCCGCAGTTCATTCGGAACCCACCTACGGCCGTGTGCCGGTTGGAAAGGGCCATGCCGCTGCAGGGTTCAGGGCAGTTCTAACCCCAGGGGCTGCCGCGATTGTTGGCGCCGGTACTGCGGACGCCATCATCGGGGAGGCCACCCTTACTGCAGGTTTGCTGGCTTTCTTTGCCGGTTTCTTAGCCGCTTTCTTTTTTTTCGCGGGTTTCTTCTTAGCCGGCTTTTTTACGCCGGCTTTTTTCTTGGCCGCTTTCTTTTTTGCGGGTTTCTTAGCCGCTTTCTTTTTTTTAGCAGGCTTCTTTTTCGCAGCCTTCTTTTTCGCAGCCTTCTTTTTCGCAGCCTTTTTCTTGGCTGGCTTCTTTGCTGCCTTCTTTGCTTT
>CAXNGL010000180.1:0-6761 GCA_964201515.1 Burkholderiales bacterium | reverse complement strand
CGGTGCCAGCGAAGATGCGCCCGCCCACGCTGCCGTACTCCCCTTCGGTGTTTTCGCGCACCACCACGTAGTCGATGTCGCCCGCCTTGCGCCCCGCCAGCGGGCAGGTCAGGCCTTTCAGCAGCCGTATCGGCCGCAGGTTGACGTACAGGTCGAACACGCGCCGAAAGTTGATCAGCAGACCCCATACGGAAATGTGGTCCGCCACGATCGACGGGTTGCCGACCGCGCCGAAGTAAATGGCGTCGAACTTGCGCAGGATGTCGGGCGCATCCTCCGGGCACATGCGACCGTGCGCCTTGTACCAGTCGCAGCTCCACGGGAATTCCTGCCAGTTCAGTTGAATGCCGTACTTCGCGCCGGCCGCCTCGAGCACGCGCACGCCCTCGGGGATCACTTCGCGACCAACGCCGTCGCCCGGAATGACTGCAATGTTGTATGCCTTCACGGTCTACCCTTTATTGTTGACTTGACGAGCCTGCGAAAATGCCCGCTATCTGTTCGGCTGCCGATGCTCCACAACCGCAGCGCTTGAGGACCACTGCCCTCTCGCCACCCCTGCATCGCTAGCCCAGGATATTCGGCCTGGGTATGCCCTGGTCCTCGCAGCGCTGGAAATACGCTGCCAGGTCGCTGGCCACGGTGTTGCGGCTGGTGACGGTCTTGCCGTCGGCGTCGATGTTCTCGACGTCGCCGAACTGCACGTAGATCACCTCCGACACCTCCGGTCCGTTGAAAAAACGGTGCAGGTTGTTGACCTGCTCAAAGATGTAAGAACCCGTCACGTAGGGAAACTGGCTGGCCTCGTGGCTCCATGCCCCTTTGAGCGTATAGCCCAGTACCGGCGCGAGATGCCGATGCAGGCCGTAATGGAACCCCGGATGGAAGCGATCCTGGGTGACCAGGATGTTGTCGCTGATGCGCGCCTGCAGGATGCGCCGCTCCCAGCCCGGCCCCTTCACCCAGGGAATGTCGTTGCCCTGAACGACCAGCGTCTGTTGCGCGGCAATGATGTCGCTGAACGGCTGCATGTGTTCCTCCGATGCGTCTTTCGTGATGGCGAGCAGGCAGTATAGTGCCGCGCCCACCCACAGTCATCATCGGCGAGCGATTCACGGCGTGCTGACAAGCCGCGCGGTCGCGTGTTAGGGTTGCGGCCGTTCAATCATCGAAACTTCAGGGGGACCCGCATGCCGCTTTCACTGGAAGAAAAACAGGCCATCACGGAATTGACCGCGACCTACAACTTCACCATCGATCATCATGAGGCCGAAGCCTGGGCCGACACCTTCGTCGCGGACGGCGAGCTGCGCGTCGACGGCAAGTCCCAATGCAAGGGCCGCCAGGGTCGCATCGACTTCGTCAACAAGGCCAAGGCATCGGGCTACAAGTCGCGCCACTGGGTCTGCAACATGCTGATCGATGGCGAAGGAAACACTGCGCGCCTCAGGATGTACGTCATGGCCGTCGCCATCGTCAACGGCATCGATCCCTATGTCATCGGCGAGTACGATGACACGCTGGTGAAGGTCAATGGCGCATGGAAGTTCCATACCCGCAACGTCACTTTCGCCGCCGGAAAATCATTCACCGACGGCGGCCTCCAGGGAATTCCGGCGATCCCACGGCAATAGGACGCCCAGCCCCCAACTTCAGCATTCCAGAAAACGGTACCACCACGCCACAATCCAAGGAGAGAACATGCCCCATTCCACCGAAGACAAGCTCGCCATCAACGAACTGGTGTCGCGCTACAACATGGCCATGGACCACCTGCAGGCGCCCGACTGGGCTGGAACGTTCACCGACGACGGCGAGCTGGTGATCGACGGGAAAACCGTCGCCAAGGGCAAGGCCGCCCTCACTGCGATGGTCGAGACCGCTGCCAAGGGCGTCTACCGCGGTCGCCACTGGGTGTGCAACAGCATCATCGACGGCGATGGCAGCACGGCGCGCCTGCGCATGTACGTGCTGTCATTCGCCATCAACGACGGCATCGTGCCGCGCGTGATGGGTGAGTACGACGACACGCTGGTCAAGCAGGACGGGCAATGGAAATTCAAGACCCGCAGCATCACCTTTTGCGCCGGCAAGTCGGGCATCGTCAAGTAAGCGCGCAGCAACCCGGCCCCACCGCCCCGTATCGCCCTCAGCCGCTCCCGCCCGGGAGCCGCGGCATGCGGGTGTCGCTGAACAGGCGCGAGGCGAGACCAAAGCAACCCTCCCCCGCCTGAGGCCGGACGCCACGCCATTGGCGCGGGGTCGCTTGCCCTCCCTTTGCTGTTTTTTCGCACTGCCGCAGGGTTTTGCCCTTGAATCTCGGAATATCGTCCCAATTAGGTGAAAGTTGCTTCAAATTCACGCATTTAACGAAATCCCCCCTTAGAAATCTTATAGAGCAGAGCCATGTCGCAAGCCAATGAAAACCGCCCGCCGGACACAGCCGAGCCAGTTGCCGCTGGCGCCCCGGGCGCTGCAGACGCCGCGGACACAGACCCGACGGCCGCCCCCCTGAGCCTCGAGGAGCAACTCAAGCAAGCCCTCGACAAGGCACAGGAACGCGAGGATGCCTGGCTGCGCGCCAAGGCGGAAACCGAGAACATGCGCCGGCGCGCCCAGGAAGACGTTACCAAGGCGCACAAATTCGCCGTGGAGTCGCTGGCGTCACAACTGCTGCCGGTGCGCGACAGCCTGGAGGCCGCTCTCTCGACGGGAAACGCCACGCTGGAGGCATTCAAGGCCGGCGTGGAAATCACGCTCAAGCAGCTCGCCTCGGTGTTCGACAAGGCCATGCTCAAGGAGATCAATCCGGTCGGCGAGAAGTTCGATCCCCATCGTCACCAGGCCATCAGCATGCTGCCCTCGGACAAGGAACCCAACACCGTCATCAACGTCCTGCAGAAAGGTTACCTGCTGCATGACCGAGTGGTGCGCCCTGCGCTGGTCACTGTCTCCAAGGTCAAGGAGTCGTGAGCAAGCAGATGCTTGAAGCACTGCCTGCCGCCCCCATATACGCAACATCGTCAATTCGCTGAAACCAAAGGATCAAGAACATGGGCAAAATCATCGGCATCGACCTCGGGACGACCAATTCCTGCGTCTCCATCATGGAGGGCGGCAAGCCCAAGGTGATCGAGAACTCGGAAGGCGGTCGCACCACCCCCTCCATCGTCGCCTACCAGGACGACGGCGAGGTGCTGGTTGGCGCCCCGGCCAAGCGCCAGGCCGTCACCAATGCCAGGAACACCCTTTACGCGGTAAAGCGCCTGATCGGCCGCCGCTTCGAGGAAAAGGAAGTGCAGAAGGACATCAACCTGATGCCCTACAAGATCGTCAAGGCCGACAACGGCGACGCCTGGGTGGAAGTGCGCGGCAAGAAAATTGCCTCGCAGGAAGTCTCGGCCCAGGTGCTGCGCAAGATGAAGAAGACCGCCGAGGACTACCTCGGCGAGGAAGTCACCGAAGCCGTCATCACGGTGCCGGCCTACTTCAACGACTCGCAGCGCCAGGCCACCAAGGACGCTGGCCGCATCGCCGGGCTGGAAGTCACGCGCATCATCAACGAGCCGACCGCGGCGGCGCTGGCCTTCGGCATGGACAAGCAGGAAGGCGACCGCAAGATTGCCGTATATGACCTCGGCGGCGGCACCTTCGACGTGTCCATCATCGAGATCGCGGCCGTCGAGGGCGAGCACCAGTTCGAGGTGCTGTCCACCAACGGCGACACCTTCCTCGGCGGCGAGGACTTCGACCAGCGCCTGATCGACTACCTCTGCGACGAGTTCAAGAAGGACTCGGGCCTCGACCTGCGGAACGACGTGCTGGCGCTGCAGCGCCTCAAGGAAGCCGCCGAGAAGGCCAAGATCGAGCTCTCCTCGAGCAACCAGACCGAGGTCAACCTGCCCTACATCACCGCGGATGCCAGCGGGCCGAAGCACCTGGCCGTGAAGGTCTCGCGCGCCAAGTTCGAGAGCCTTGTGGATGAGCTGATCCAGCGCACCATGGAGCCGTGCCGCATTGCCATGAAGGACGCCGGCGTGAAGGCCTCTGATATTGCCGACGTGATCCTCGTCGGCGGCATGACGCGCATGCCCAAGGTCGGCGACACGGTGA
Source organism: Burkholderiales bacterium (assembly GCA_964201515.1). Classification (GTDB taxonomy): domain Bacteria; phylum Pseudomonadota; class Gammaproteobacteria; order Burkholderiales; family SG8-39; genus CAIYPG01. Next base: position 2,648 of record CAXNGL010000180.1, on the reverse strand, counting down.
AGGAGATCTTCGGCAAGGAACCGCGCCGCGACGTGAATCCCGATGAGGCGGTGGCCGTGGGCGCTGCGATCCAGGGCGGCGTGCTGAAGGGCGACGTCAAGGACGTGCTGCTGCTCGATGTCACGCCGCTGTCGCTGGGCATCGAGACACTGGGCGGCGTCATGACCAAGCTGATCCAGAAGAACACCACCATCCCGACCAAGGCGGCGCAGACCTTCTCCACGGCCGATGACAATCAAAACGCCGTCACGATCCACGTGCTGCAGGGCGAGCGCGACGTGGCCACGGGCAACAAGAGCCTCGGCCAGTTCAACCTCACCGACATCCCGCCCTCGCCGCGTGGCATGCCGCAGATCGAAGTCGCCTTCGACATCGACGCCAACGGCATCCTGCATGTGTCGGCCAAGGACAAGGCCACCGGCAAGGAAAACAAGATCAAGATCCAGGCCAGCTCCGGGCTCTCCGAGGAGGAGATCCAGCGCATGGTGAAGGACGCGGAACTGCACGCCGAGGAAGACAAGAAGCTCCTGGAAATGGTGGCCGCACGCAACCAGCTGGAAGCGCTCGTCCACTCGGTGAAGAAGTCACTCGCCGAATACGGCGACAAGCTCGAGGCCGACGAGAAGGCCAAGATCGAAACGGCGATCAAGGAGTCCGAGGAAGTGCTCAAGCTCGATGACAAGGACAAGCTCGAAGCGCAGGCGAAGAAGCTGGCCGAAACCTCGCAGAAGCTGGGCGAGAAGATGTACGCCGACCAGCAGGCAGCGGCGGGGGCGGCCGGAGCAGCTGGCGGAGCGGGCGCGGGAGCCTCGGGCGGTGCCGGTGGGCAGGCCGGGGGCAAGCAGGCGGACGACGCCGATGTGGTGGATGCGGAGTTCACGGAAGTAAAAGACGGCAAGAAATAATTGTTACGTAGCGTTAAGCGCGGCGCAAAAAGCGCGCCGCCTTAACTGGCCGCAATTGAACTGTTGCCCTGCATCGCAGGGCACTGTTCATTGCGGCTGCTCGTATTTGATTTCGAGTACCAAGAAGAAGAGCCATGGCCACAAAACGCGACTACTACGAAGTGCTGGGCCTCGGACGCGACGCCGATGAGGATGCGCTCAAGAAAGCGTATCGCAAGCTCGCCATGAAGCACCACCCGGACCGCAATCCGGACGACAAGGCATCCGAGGAAAAGTTCAAGGAGGCCAAGCAAGCCTACGAAATTCTCAGCGACGCGCAAAAGCGCGCCGCCTACGACCGGCACGGACATGCGGGCGTGGAGGCGAGCATGGGCGCGCGCGGCGCAGGTGCCGGCGGTTTCGCCGATGCCTTTGGCGACATCTTCGGCGACATCTTCGGCCAGGCCGGCGGCGGCGGCGGCGGCCGCGGCGGGCGCAACGGCGTCTACCGCGGCGCGGACCTGCGCTACAACCTGGAGATCACGCTGGAGCAGGCGGCGCGCGGCACTGAAACCAAGATCCGCATCCCCAGCCACGAGTCCTGCGAGCCGTGCAAGGGCACCGGCACCAAACCCGGCACCCAGCCCAAGACCTGCACCACCTGTGCCGGGCATGGACAGGTGCGCATGCAGCAGGGCTTTTTCTCGGTGCAGCAGACCTGTCCCAAGTGCCACGGCGCGGGCAAAGTCATTGCCGACCCGTGCCTGAGCTGCCACGGCGCAGGGCGCATCAAGAAGCAGAAGACCTTGTCGGTGAAGATCCCGACCGGCGTGGATGAGGGCGATCGCATCCGCCTCACCGGCGAAGGCGAGATCGGCGTCAATGGCGGCCCGGCCGGCGACCTCTACGTGCAGATGCAGATCAAGCCGCACGCGGTATTCGAGCGCGACGGCGACGACCTGCATTGCGAGATGCCGATCAGCTTCACGGTGGCGGCCCTGGGCGGCGAGATCGACATTCCCACGCTCGACGGCCATGCCCAGATCAAGATCCCGCCAGAGACGCAGTCGGGCAAGATCTTCCGGCTGCGCGGCAAGGGCATCAAGGGCGTGAGAAGCCACGCAACCGGCGACCTGCAGTGCCACATGGTGGTGGAGACACCGGTCAAGCTCACCGAGCGTCAGAAGGAATTGCTGCGGGAATTCGAGGTCATCTCGCAGGCCGACAGCCCACGCCACAACCCGCGCGCCAAGGGCTGGATGGACAAGGTGAAGGATTTCTTCGCCGACTGAAGCCGGGACTCCTGAAGCCGGGGCCGGTGCGGGCCGTGCGCCCGGCTGCGTTGCGGCGGCTGCCATCGGCTCGCCCGAACCGGCCTATGAACGCTCATGCTTCGTCACGAATGTTTTGAGGCTGCATTCAGTGAAACGTCGCGCGTTACGTGCTCACCTGCAGGTGAGCCAGGCCGTGCTCACTGCCGTGCTGAACACCAGCCTCTCGACCGCGCGCAAATGGGAGGTTGGCGACAAGCACCCGAGCGGCCCGTCATTGAAACAGCTCAACTTACTTGATCGCAAAGGACTGGAAGCGGTGATCTGATCAGGGGCCCGGTGTCTGCGGCACTGACAGCACCGAAATTTGTCCGGACCCGATGCTGGTGGCGCGCGGCCGGATCATGATGTCCACGTCTTGATTGAGCGCGGTGAGAAACCCCATCAGGCGTTCAACGGAGAATTGGCCAAGGTGGTCGCTTTTCAGGGCTGA
>CAXNGL010000179.1:0-6780 GCA_964201515.1 Burkholderiales bacterium | reverse complement strand
GGTCTATTCGAACTCCGGCGATCGCCTCAAGGGGCGGCAGATGCCGGTGATGTATTCCAGCCGCGAGGCCGGGTTCTTTTCGATTTCGGGAAACCTCGGCACGCAGATCAGCCAGGCGGTGGGCTGGGCCATGGCCTCCGCCTACAAGGGCGATACGCGTATTGCCTCGGGCTGGATCGGCGATGGCGCCACGGCGGAGCCGGATTTCCACTATGCGCTGACGCTGGCTTCCGTGTACCACGCCCCGGTGGTGCTGAACGTGGTGAACAACCAGTGGGCGATTTCCTGCTACCAGGGGATTGCCGGTGGCGATGAATCGACGTTCGCGTCGCGCGGCATTGGCTACGGCGTGCCCGCCCTGCGCGTGGACGGCAACGATTTTCTTGCGGTGTATGCCGTGACGCAATGGGCGGCCGAGCGTGCGCGCTCCAATCTCGGGCCGACCCTGATCGAGCTGTTCACCTACCGGGCGGCCGCGCATTCCACCAGCGACGACCCCAGCCGCTACCGGCCGGCGGATGAGCATGAGAAATGGCCGCTGGGAGATCCGGTCGAGCGCCTGAAGCGCCATCTCGTCGCGGCCGGCGCCTGGTCGGAAGAGCAGCACAAGGCGCTGCTCGCCGAAGTGGAGGCACAGGTGCGCGAGGCCGGCAAGCGCGCCGAGGAGCTGGGCACGCTCAACCAGGGGCCGCGGCCGGACGTGCGCAGCATGTTCGAGGATGTCCTGAAGGAGGTTCCGTGGAACCTTGCGCGCCAGCGCAAACAGTTGGGATACTGAGGGGGAATCTGAGCATGCCAACAATGACCATGGTTCAGGCGCTCAATTCCGCCATGAACGTCATGCTTGAACGCGACCCCGATGTGCTCATCTTCGGCGAGGACGTGGGGTACTTCGGCGGCGTGTTCCGCGTCACCGACGGCCTGCAGAAGAAGTACGGACGGCAGCGCGTGTTCGATACGCCCATCGCGGAGGGCGGCATCGTCGCGATGGCGGTGGGCATGGGCGCCTATGGCCTGCGACCGGTGGTGGAAATCCAGTTCGCCGACTACATCTATCCGGCCTACGACCAGCTGGTGTCGGAGGCGGCGCGCATCCGCTACCGCTCAGGCGCCGAGTGGTGGTGCCCCATCACCGTTCGCGCGCCCTGCGGCGGCGGCATCTTTGGCGGGCAGACCCACAGCCAGAGCCCGGAGGCGCTGTTCACACATGTGTGCGGGTTGACCACCATCATGCCCTCCAACCCGTACGACGCCAAAGGATTACTGATCAGTGCCATCGAGGACGACGACCCGGTCATCTTCTTCGAGCCCAAGCGCCTCTACAACGGCCCCTTCGACGGGCATCCGGACCGTCCGGCCACGCCATGGGCCAAGCACCCCATGAGTGAAGTGCCCGAGGGTCACTACCGCATCCCCATCGGCAAGGCCGCCATCGTACGCCCGGGCGCGGCGGTGACGGTGCTCACCTACGGGACCATGGTTCACGTGTCACTGGCCGCGGCGGCGGAAACCGGCATCGACGCGGAAATCATCGACCTGCGCACGCTGGTGCCGGTGGATATCGAGGCTATCGCCGCATCGGTGAACAAGACCGGCCGCTGCGTGATCGTGCACGAGGCCACGCGCACCGGCGGCTATGGGGCCGAGCTCTCGGCCATGGTGCAGGAGGAGTGCTTCTTCAAGCTGGAGGCGCCGATCGAGCGGGTGACGGGCTGGGATACGCCGTATCCGCATGCCTTCGAGTGGCAGTACTTCCCGGGACCTGCGCGCGTCGGTGAAGCGCTGAAGCGCGTGACCAGCGAGGGAGGGGGCTGACATGGGCAGGCAGGTATTCAAGCTTCCAGACGTCGGCGAAGGCACCACCGAAGCTGAAATCACCAAATGGCATGTGAAGGTGGGAGATGCCATTGCCGAAGATGCCCCGCTGGTCGACATCGCCACCGACAAGGCGGTGGTGGAAATCCCGTCGCCGTTCACCGGCGTGATCGTCAGCATCCACGGCAAGGAGGGCGACTCGGTGCCGGTGGGAACCGAACTGGTGGTGTATGAGGCAGGTGCGGTGGCCGACCCTGCGGGTGCCGGGGCTGTTGCCACCGTGGCATCGAAACCTGACGCGATGGTGGCGGCGGCAGCGGCAGCGGCCCCGAGCGCGCCATCTGCGCCACCGCTCGCCACGGCAACGGATTCCGCGGGCCCATCCACGGAGAAGCCCTTCGCGTCGCCAGCGGTGCGGCGGCGCGCGCGCGAGCTGGGCCTGCAGTTGCAGGATATGCGCGGCACCGGGCCGGGTGGTCGGATCATGCACGATGATCTCGATTCAGCCAGCGCGGAGGTGGTTTCCGGCGGCGGTACGGCGCGGCCGGGACAAGGCGCGGGCAAGGTTCCCATTCGGGCTGCCGGTGGTGAGGAAGTCGAGGAAATCAAGGTCATCGGTATCCGGCGCAAGATCGCCGAGCAGATGCAGGCAGCCAAGCGGCGCATCCCGCACTTTTCGTATGTCGAAGAAGTGGACATGACGGCGCTGCAGTCGCTGCGTTCGCACTTGAACGAAAAGCACGCAGGGTCGCGGCCGCGGCTGTCGCTGTTGCCCTTTGTGGTCAGGGCACTCTCGCGCGCGTTGCCGGAACATGCCGGCCTCAATGCGCGCTATGACGACGACAATGGCATTCTGCGGCGCTACCGCTCGGTGCATGCCGGCATTGCCACGCAGACCCCGGGCGGCCTGATCGTGCCGGTGCTGCGCAATGCACAGGCGCTCGGGCTGTGGGACTGCGCCACAGAAATCGCGCGCCTCGCCGACAAGGCGCGCACAGGAAAAATCGCGCGCGAAGACCTGGGGGGATCCACCATCACGATCACCAGCCTGGGCCCCATGGGCGGTGTCGCCTTTACGCCCATCATCAATTATCCCGAAGTGGCCATTCTCGGCATCAACAAGTTGATTGAGCGTCCCGTGGTGGTTCAGGGCCGCATTGAGGTACGTACGCTGATGAACCTGTCGTCTTCCTTTGACCATCGTGTCGTGGACGGGTGGGATGCCGCCGCGTTCATCCAGGCGATCAGGCAATTGCTGGAGCAGCCGGCCATGTTGTTTATCGACGAGGTGGCGGGGCCTTCATCATGATGTTGCAACCGGCATCGTGATACCGCGACAATAGGGTCCGATAAGTAACGGCACTGCGGTATGGCCCTGTCATCTGGCGGTAATATCGGGACAGCAGAACAACCCGATGGATGGCTGTGTAGGGTCATGGTCTCTCCCAGGTGGGGCGACCTGCACTGGGTTCGCAAAGGATCTTGGCCTATGAGCCGAAAAACTGTTTGCATGTCATGGACTACGCTGGCGCTGGCGCTGATTGCATTTACTGCCTGGGCAGGCAGTCCCCTGGTGGTTGACGACGCCAGCATCCACTCCCTGGAGGAACTGGAGTGGGTCCCGGCGTACGAGACTCTGCGCAGCGGCAGCGTCGATACCCGAACCGCGACCCTGTCGCTCGCGACGGGGCTTAATTCGAGGGCGGAAATCTCCGTGCGAGCAGGTTACGGCTGGCTGCGCGATCGTGACCCTGCGGCGCCGCGGGCCGGCGAAGGTGTGCTTGATCTCAATCTTGGCGTGAAGGGCACGCTATGGGAGGCAGGCAGCGTGCCATTCAGGTTTTCCGCCAGCGGGGCGGTGAAAATTCCGACGGCGACGGTGAAGTCGGGCCTCGGGACTGGCTATGTCGACTTCACCGGCCTTGGCATCGGAACCTTCATTCTGGGCACCGTCCTGGTCGATCTTAATGCGGGATTCACCTGGACCGCCGTCGAACAGCGCTCGCGGCGTACCGGCGATGCCTGGTTTGCCGGGAGCGCCGTGCGGTGGCGTGTTACCGACCCCGTGCTGTTTTTTGCCGAGTCCTATGCGAGTAAGCCTACCGCTCCAGGCGTGGGGTCGGCAGTCGCGATGCGTCTGGGCGGCCAGTACGAGTTTTTCAAGGGTATCTCACTGAACCTCGCGGTCGGTCGCGGCCGCAACCAGGGAGTGGTCGAGTCGCTGGGATTGATCGGGCTGACGATCAACCGCTGATCCGCGCATGCGGGCAGGGTGTTATTCTGGCGTCATGTCGGGCCCTTTCACTCGACACCACGGATGCCACGATGCAAAATGAAAAGATCAAGGTTCGGACCGAGTCCGGGCAGTTGATGGAGGTCGTGGTACTCAGCAAGCGTGCCAGCGGCATCACGGTGGTGCTGGGCGAGGGGATCCACAACGTCAAGTGCGAGCTCTCGCCCACCAGCAAGGGGATGTCCTATGCGGGCAGCATCATGGGGCGCGAGCTGATCTATGAGCGCAGCCGGGATCAGGTGCAGGCCGATCTCGACCTGCTCAATCCGGCGCTGCGCAAGCCGCGCTGAAAGCATCTGACAAAATCCACATACAAAGGAATTCCCCATGGGAAATCGCGACAAGCAGCGCAGGGAAGAGAAGAAACCCAAGCAACCGAAGAAACCGGCGCCCGTGCCAGGGCGCATTCCGGGCGCGTCCGCGACCTGAGGCATCCTCTGCATCGCATTCGAATCTCGACGCCAGTCAGTTGATGGGCTGCGTGACCCGGGCCGTCACGTGCAGTGGGTCGGCGGCCTGTTTGCGTCGCACCTGGCCGACAACCTGATCATGCCCGGCTTCTTCAAGCGCCTTTGGCCAGCGCTCTATGCTGCGCTCCTGGTCTTTGCTCCTGCTCCTGCTCCTGCTCCTGCTCGTTGTGTCATTGCGGAACCGGACGAACAGCGCCTGGGGGGGCGTCCTATCCGATCGGCACGGCACGCTCGGCCATGAGCCAGTCCTCTCGCGTGGGTTCCTGGTCGGCCATGGAGCAGGTTCCCGGTTTCGTGCATCGCAAGTTCGCGCGAGGGGAGACCACCGCGCCCCTCGCCCGCGCAGCGCGTGGCGGGGTTCAAGGACGTGCCGACATTCAGCGAACTGCGCTTTCCCCAGCTTCGCGGGCCAAGCTACACGATCAACGTGCGGGCCGGCACCCCGGTTGAGGTCACCGAGAAAATCCACGCCAGCGCATCGCGCGCGCTGCAGTTGCCTGAGGTGAAGGCATCGCTCGCCAAATTGCAGCTGGAAATCCTCAATGACACGGCGCCAGTGGCGACGAAGAAGCTGCTCGATGCCGGTCGCTTCTATGCGGAGTTCGCCAAGGCGGCGGATATCAGGCCGGAGTAGCCTTACCCCGGACTTCTGGCCGTACCTATTGCGGTTGAAAGTTGTAGGCTTTCGCCGCTCCGCGCCAGAAGTCGATTTCGTCGCGCAGGATTCTGGCGTATTCCTCGCGTGTCACGGTGAGCGCGCGGCCGCGCTGCTGCAGGATCACCCTTTCCATTTCCGTTGACACCACGGCTTCGCGCACGATGGGCTCGAGGATGGCTACCACGTTCTTCGGCACGCCGGCCGGGGCATACACGGCGCCGGTGAGGTAGGCCTTTACCGGATAGCCCTGTTCGGTCATCGTGGGCACATCGGGCAGGCCGGGCATGCGCCGGTCGTCAGCCACGCCCAGCACCACGACCTTGCCGGTCTTCATGTTGGCGGCGGCGCCGCCCACGGTGCCGAAATAGGACTGCACTTCATTGGCCAGCAGCGCGGTGGAGGCCTGCGAATTGCCCTTGTAGTCGATGCCCTGCATCTGGATGCCGGCGAGCTTGTTGAAGGTTTCCTGGGTCAGGCGCACGGTGTTGGAAGTGTTTGCGTAGTTCAGTTTGCCCTGGTTGGCCCGCGCAAAGGCCACGAAATCGGCAAGCGTCTTCGCCTTGCTGGTTTCGTTGTTGACGGAGATGACGAACGGGGCGATCCAGTTCGAGCCGATGATCTCGAAGTGCTGCAGCGGATCGGCGGGGCCGTCCTTGTTGAACACGTTGCTGTATTGCGACAGGTAGAGGTGCCCCAGCGTGTAGCCGTCGGGTGCGGCCTTGGCGACGATGTTGGTGCCCACCAGGGTGCCCGCGCCCGGACGCGATTCCACGATGGTCGTCACCTTCAGCCGTTCCTGGATCTTGGCGGCGATGATGCGCGCCTCGATGTCGCTCGGGCCGCCGGCAGCCAGCGGCTGGATGATGGTTATGGCGCGCGACGGCCAGGTCTGTGCCTGTGCCAGCGATGACAACAGGCCGACGGCGAATACGCAGGTCTGCAACCGGCGACGAGTCATTGGATCCCCCTTTTTCATTCGCCTTGATTATAGATGCCTGCACACATTGATCGGGAAGCGCGACCGTCGGGAATAGACCCTAAGCGGGCGCACAGTAAGGACCTCGCCAGCGGCTGGTTCTCGGCCTTTGCTGTAGTTGGAGTTGTGAGCGACCAACGGCTGCAATGCGCAGGTCAGTAGACGTAGGCGAGAAAGTCGGCTCGAACGGCCGCTTGCTACGTCAGGCTATGGACGTACCCGACCCGTTGCGGACGGTGAATTTTCTCTAAAGCTGACACTCAACGCGAAGCTAATGGGCTGGGCGTTGAGTGCAATCCCGCTTGAACGGCGGGTTAAAACGGTAACGCGCTGGTGTGATTCTCCGTCCATACGACGACATAACGCTCACTTGATTTCAAGCTTCGCGCAGTTGGCACTCGAACTGCTGGTTACAATTCCTAGTGTAGTGCGTCAAACAGATTGCAACTTATTGAGTCGTGCCCGTGCTTTGACGACCTTCGCGAGGATGTCCGAGGCACGCGCCGTCCAGATGAACGGCTTGGGATCACGGTTATGGTTCTCGACATAGGATTCGATGGTACTGATC
>CAXNGL010000178.1:0-6812 GCA_964201515.1 Burkholderiales bacterium | reverse complement strand
CTCCAGGCGCACCTCGATGCTATCGTTCACGGTCTTGCCCGCGAGCGCGGCTTCCACCGCGGGAAAGATGTCATCGAAGCCGCCATGCAGGTAGAGCACGGCGCCCTCCGGTTCATCGACGACGTTTTCCCAGATGTCCGAGAGACGGATGTCCAGCGATACCACGGATCCTGCGGCGATGATCACTGGCGAAGGCCCCTGACGAGATCGAGGACCTGCAAGGCATGGCCACGCAGGCTGACGTGATAAAGGGCGTTCCGCACCACGCCGCGCTTGTCGATGACGAAGGTGGCCGGCGTGATGTGGCGCCCGGCGCTGCCGTATTCGAACGAATGCGCCTGCTCGGCCAACGGCCTGGAAGACGCGGCCGACCCAACGGCGCCCGGCGCCGCATCCGGTTCGGCATCCACCCGCAACACGCCGTATTTCTCGCACACTTCGCACTCCGTATCGGCAAGCAGGACAATCGAGACCCCATTGACGTCGCGGAACTCCGCGTGGCACAGGCAATCGTCCGGACTAACGCCAGTCACCACGTAGTCGAGCCGGGCAAAATCGTCCTCATGATCGGAGAAGTCCGTGGCTTGCAGGGCGCATGCCGGCGTCCCGTCACGCGGGTAAAAATACAGCACCACATTTTTCCTGCCGCGATAACGTGCAAGTTCCACGCGCTGCATATCGGAGTCCGGCAACGAAAACAGGGGCGCGGCCTGCCCCGATTTCAGTATCGTCATCGCGCGATTCAACACGGCAGCACTCCCGGCATTGCACAGTTCAGCATCGGCACCCACATCAGCCGCAACGGTATCACGAATAGATTGTCGCTTCAGTCGCGGACTATAATTCGCCGCGTGAAAACACCCAAGCGCAAAGTAAGTCTGGCGAGCCCAAAAAGTGATGGCGTGCTTGGCCAGATCGGCGCGCCGGCATTTCTCGCGCGCCACTGGCAAAAGCGCCCGTTGCTCATCAGGCAGGCCATTGCGGAATTCTCCGGCGTCGTCGACCGCACCGGCTTGTTCCGCCTCGCCGGTCGGGCCGCGGTGGAATCCAGGCTGGTGCAGCGCAAGAACGGGCGTTGGTCCCTGCTGCACGGCCCCCTGACTGCAGCCCATCTGCGCCGCATGCCGGTGCGCGACTGGACCTTGCTGGTGCAGGGTGTCAACCAGCACCTGCCGGCCGCAGACCGGCTGTTACGACGCTTCAGCTTCATCCCGCATGCGCGCCTGGACGACTTGATGGTCAGCTACGCGGCCCCCGGAGGCGGGGTGGGCCCGCATGTCGATTCCTACGATGTGTTCCTGCTGCAGGCGCAAGGTTCCCGCGTCTGGCGCATCGCCAGGCCCCGCAAGGGGAGAGTCCCCCGGCTGGTGGAAGGCGTTCCGCTGAAAATTCTGCGCGACTTCTCGCCCGACGAGGAATACCTGCTGGAGCCCGGCGACATGTTGTACCTGCCACCGGGATGGGCGCACGACGGGACTGCCCTGGAGCCGGGGATGACCTGCTCCATCGGTTTTCGCGCGCCTGCGCACCAGGAACTGGTGACGGAGTTCCTGGTGCGTCACGCCGAGCAGTTGAACATCCCCGGACTGTATGCCGATCCGGGACTGAAGCGGCAACGCCACCCCGCCCAATTGCCACCAGGCCTCATCGCCGAGACGCGCCGGCTGCTGTCCCGGCTCCGCTTCACCCAGTCCGATGTGGCAACCTTTCTTGGCCAATACCTGTCCGAGCCCAAGGCCAATATCGTATTCGATGCGCCACGCCGTCCAATGTCGAAGCGCCACTTTTCCGAGCAAGCTCGCCGCGCGGGCGTAGACCTCGACCCGCGCACCCTCATGCTGTCCGAAGGCAGGCATGTCTATGTCAACGGGGAACGAACAGCCCCGGCGACGCTCGCATTGGAGGACCTGCGGACCCTGGCCGACCAGCGCGCACTCGGCCCGGGACTCTACGCCTCGGCCGTGCATGATCAGCTTTACTCGTGGTACGTTGCCGGCTGGCTCAACCTTGCCAAGTCGACGTGAGTACCGGGCGAGGCCACGGTAAGCAACAGCATGCGACAGATTGCACCAGCAACCGGAGTCGGTTTCGAATTGAAGGGATGCATCCCCTTGCTCCCACACATTGGGCGGTTGCAACATGACTTTGCAACCGCCTCTTGATAACGAGGCAACGATGTCCGATACCCCGCTGGTCGAAGAAGTTCCCGCACCACAGCGAACGCTGCTCACGGCGCGCAGCGAATACTTCGCCGCCGCCGAGAGAATCATTGCGCTGGCACGGCATGAGCTGCGCATATTCGATCCGGACCTGCAGGAGTTCCGGCTCGATACAAAGACACGCATCGAATTGCTGCGCGCCTTTCTCCTTCGCAGCACCGACAACCGCGTGTACGTCTCGGTGCGTGACCCGGCCTTCGTCAAGCAATTCTGCCCGCGCCTGATCACGTTGCTCGCGAAGTTCTCGACCAGCCTGTTCATCTGGGAGGCCAACGGCGAGGCGGCGAAGGTGCAGGATTGCTTCGTGCTCGCCGATCAATTGCATGTCGTGCGCCGCCCGGTGGCGGTGCAACCGCGTGGCGTATTCATCCTCAACGACCCGCGTGAGGGGCTGGTGATGCACGAGCGCTTCGCGGAAATCTGGGACTCATCGGTGCCGAGCGTCTCGGCATCGACTTCCGGGTTATAGCGTTGTGCGCGCATGGGTGCATCCGCAGCGGCGCAGGAATTGGGGCCCATGTCATCTTGAGGGCGCTGTTACAAGACTGCGCCCCCTCAACCTCCCTGCTTCATGGGCCCTTTCGGTAATCCTGAAACGCCCAATTAGGATTTGTAATCCCAGCCGGTCGGAATGCACTTTTTCTGCATTTTCAGCGCGCGGCGAGGAGTTTGGACCGGCTTGCTGCGCTAAAATGCGCACTTCGGCAACAGGCAACCGGCCGAAGCCAAGAAAATCTCCCTGCAAACTCAATTGAAGGAATGTCTCGAACTGAAACGAATTCTCGCAGCAGCAGCGCTCGCCACCCTCCTCCTCTCCGCTTGCGGCAAGGAAGCGCCTAAGCCCGCCCCCGCTCCGGCACCCGCACCGGCTCCGGCCGCTGCACCGGCCGCCGCACCGGCTGCCGACGCTCCCAAGGCAGCCGATGCCGCCGCGCCTGCTGCAGCACCAGGCGCCGCTCCGGCCGCCGCACCCGCAGCAGCGCCTGCGGCCGCTCCGGCTGCAGCACCTGCAGCAGCTCCGGCGCCTGCCGCAGCGCCCGCTGCAGCAGCCAAGGACGCCGCCAAGAAGTAATTCGGCGCGCGATGAAAAAGCCGGCCTGATTTCAGGCCGGCTTTTTTTCGCCTGCACGGGTTGCGACGCGACGCAGTCGACGGTGAGTCTGAACCAGCCTTTGACTCAGCAGCGCCGCCGAGCCTGCGCAGCAGGCGACGCGGTCCCGCTACAGGTCCCGCCAGCCAAATCCTTCCCCTTGCGTGGCAAGCGTGATCCAATCCGGCTCGCACCCCATCACCTGCACCAGGGCGTCACGCGCCAGTTCAGGCGTGTTGTTCTTCTTCGACAGGTGTGCCGCAATCAGGTGCCGCAGTCGCGAGCGATCAAGCGCTGCCAGCAACTGCGCCGAGGCGGTATTGTCCAGATGGCCGAACTGGCCCGCCACGCGGGCCTTCAACCAGTGCGGGTATTGGCTTTTCTGCAACAATTCGCGATCGTGATTGGTTTCCAGCACCAGCGCATCGCATCCTGACAGGGTCGCCTCGATATGCGGCGTGGATGAGCCGGTATCCGTCAGCACACCCAACCTTCGCGCGCCATCGGAGAGCACGTACTGCACCGGCTCGCGCGCATCGTGCGGCACGGTGTAGGGTTGGACCTCGACATCGCCAATGGCAAAGGCCGTGTGCCCGTTGACAAGGCTCACCGCGACGCCATCGGCAACCTGCGGGTCGGACTCCTTGATCGACTCCAGCGTACCAAAGGAAATCCACACCGGGATCCCATGCCGGCGGGCCAGCGCAAACACGCCACTGACATGATCCGAGTGCTCGTGGGTAACGATGATGCCGGCAATATTCTCCGGCGCCAGCCCCAGCCGCCCGAGCCGCATGGTTGTGTCGCGGACCGGGAATCCGCAATCGAGCAGCAAGCAGGACTTGCCGGCCTCGAACACCAGGCCGTTGCCCTGGCTGCCGCTGCCCAGCGAGGCGAAGCGACTCAAGGCCAAAGCACCGCGCTATCGGTCTGCGGTGGACGCGTGTCCTCCGGCAACACGTCCCGGCTACTTCAGCTGCGCGTGCAGCAGCGACAGTATCTTCGTCGCCGATTCGGATTTGTCCGTTCCGCCGTTCTTGTCGAGGATACTCACTTGGGAACCATCATTGGACGCATTCTTCACCAGGACGCGAAACTGCTCGGGCTTGGCATCCGGCGTAGACGACCGCCAGAACGCCAGCTTGGAGAGCAAGCCATCTTCCTTCTTGCCGTTGGCCGCATCCGCCTCTGAGTTGACATAGCGCACGAAGTAGTAACCCTTGGAGCGATCGCGATCCTCGACCGTGAACCCCACGCGATCCAGCGCCAGCCCCACGCGCCGCCAGGCGCGGTCGAACGGCTCATCGACATCGATCGCCCCGCTGCCATCCTGCGCCTTGACCAGCTTGGCGCGATCCACCTTGGCGTTGCTCGCCACCTGGTCACGCGCCCGCGCGTCGTCAACGCCGAAGCGCACCATCAGGCGGCGCAGGAATTCTGCCTCCAGATCAGGATCGCTGGCGCGTGACTGCCAAACCGGCGTGGAATCCCTCACGCTGCTGCCGACCCCTGCCGAGCGCAGGACTTCTTCCATGCCGCGATGACTGATATAGACCTCGGTGCTCGCACCATCGGATGAACGCTCCAGGCGGGTGCGGAACTTGTCCCGCTCCCCGGTCGAGTAGAGCTGATCGAGCAGCTTGCCCAAGGTATTGCGAATGAAGTCCTGCGGCAGCTTGGCACGGTTCTCAGCCCAGTCGGTCTCCATGACGCCGGCTTCCGGAACCTCGACATTGATCAGGAACCCTGAGACCTGCCAGAACTCCTTGACCAGCGGCCAGACCTTCTCTGGTGACTCGGGAATGACCAGCCAGCGTTGCGAGCCGGCACGCTCCATGCGGATCTTTCCCACCTCCGGGAGGATGTCCGTAGACCCTGTCTTGGGCGCCGCCGAACGGTTGGCACTGTACTCGGAGAACGTGGTCGAGGCGCCGGCACGCTCGGCCGGCAGTGAGAATCGATCATTGCTCGCCGGGCGCGTCAGGTCAGGCGGAATTTCCAGGGGCGGAAGTGATTTTGCCGCGGATTTGTAATCGGTCTTGGGACCGTTGAAGATGTCCTTTACCTGCTCGACGGAGGCGCAACCGGCGAGCAATCCCGCCAACAGTGAAGCAGCCAAGGCAATGCGTCGATCGATCGAGATTTTCATGCTGATTTCCCTTCGACAACCCGCAAACCGCTTGAACTGCCAATTCCGGCCTGGCGCATGGCGTCTCGCACCGTGTCATGAAACTGTGCGGCGAGGCTGGTGAGCGGCAGGCGAATCCCCGGGCCGATCAGGCCCATTTGCGCTGCCGCCCACTTGACCGGGATGGGATTGGCTTCAACGAAGAGCTTCTGGTGCAGGCCAAGCAATCTGGCGTTGATCACGCGCGCGCGCCGTGCATCGCCTGCAAGGGCCGCGACGCACATGTCGTGCATGAGGCGCGGCGCCACATTGGCAGTGACTGAAATGACGCCATGCCCGCCCAGCAGCATCAGCGCCAGACCGCTCGCATCATCGCCGCTGTAGACGCCGAACGACTCGGGCAGGCGGCTCAAGAGGTCGGTGCCGCGTTCGATATTGCCGGTGGCATCCTTGATCCCCACAATATTGGGCACTTGGGAGAGGCGCAGCGTGGTGTCATTGGCCAGGTCCGCCACCGTTCGACCCGGCACGTTGTACAGGATGGTCGGAATCTCCACGGCTTCGGCAATGGCCCGGAAATGCCGGTACAAGCCCTCCTGCGTCGGCCTGTTGTAGTACGGCACCACCGACAGGCAGGCCGTCGCGCCGGCTGCTTTGGCCGATTGCGTCAGTTCGATGGCTTCCGCCGTGGAATTGGCACCCGTTCCCGCCACGATGGGCAGGCGGCCCGCCGCGTACTCGACCGCCTTGCGAAGCAGGTCCTTGTGCTCGTCGAAATTCACCGTCGGCGATTCGCCCGTCGTCCCGACCACGACGATGCCATCGGTGCCTTCGGCGATATGGAAGTCGATCAACGACTTGAAGCGCGCGAGGTCGATCCGCCCATCGTCGTGCATGGGCGTGACGATGGCAACGAAACTGCCTGTCAGTGCGGGAGTAGGCATGGTAGCGAAGCGCCTTGAGCAGCATCAGGGAACATTGGGCATTTTAGCGCAAATGCCGCTCTTTCCGCCGACATTACAGACTGTTTCAAGTCGCCAAAAGCAACGGTATCGACGCAAAATCCCCAGTCTTTACAGCGCACAACCGCTGTACCACGGCCAGCGCCGGCACAGCGACAAGCCCCTGCTCAAACGCGACCACTGTCAGCCGCGGCCTGAAGCATTCCAGCAATTCATCCCGGGCCAAAAGGAACTCCGGATTGGCCGGTCGCCCATGGCGCTCGTTGCCGATGCCAAACGTTTCGTAAATCAGCACGCCGCCAGGCCCGAGACTGGCGGCGATGGCAGGCATCAGGGGGCGATGCAGGTAATTCGTCACCACCACAGCGTCGAATTGCGCGTCGCCAAAGGGCCACGGTCCGGATTCGACATCG
>CAXNGL010000177.1:0-6820 GCA_964201515.1 Burkholderiales bacterium | reverse complement strand
TGGGCGTGGCCCTGGGCTGGAACTACGTCGAGTACGAATCGCTCGGAATCCCATGGAAGAACCGCGGGGCGCGCATCGACGAGCAAATTCCGTTGTTGCGCCGCCTGTGGTCGGAAGAGGTCATCGATTTCACCGGTACCTACCACCGCATCGACCGCGCCGGTATCTGCCCGCGCCCATCGCGCCGAATCCCCATCTGGTGCGGCGGCTTTTCCGAGCCGGCCGTGCAGCGCGCGGCCAGGGTGGCCGACGGCTTCCTGTTCGCCTCGGCCTCGTCAGAGAGCATCGAGCTGGCCACCCGCCTGAAGCAGCTGCTTGCCGACAGCGGCCGCAAGGACGTCGCCAATTTCGGCCTGCAGTCCATCGTCGCCCATTCGCTGGGACCCAAGGTCTGGCGGCAAGAGTACGAAGGATGGAAGAAGCTTGGCGCCTCGCATTTCACGCTGCGCACGCATCGCTCGACCCCGCCAAAGCCCAACAGCGCAAAGCCGGCCGAGACCATCGGCGAGCACATCCAGGTGTTGGAGACTTTCATCCGCGAACTGCGCTAGTCTTCGGGCCTCGACCTCGCGGAGGCATCCATGGAATCACCTCATCTGTTTCCGACGACGATCGCCGGCAGCCTGCCCAAGCCGGGCTGGCTCGCCGAAACCGCCAAGCTGTGGCCGCAGTGGCGGCAGGAGGGCGAGGCACTCGTTGCCGCCAAGCAGGACGCCACCCTGCTGTGGCTGAAATCCCAGGAAGATGCCGGCATCGACATCGTCACCGAGGGCGAGCAGTCGCGGCAGCATTTCGTGCACGGGTTTCTCGAGGCGGTGGACGGCATCGACTTCGCCAACAAGGTGAAGATGGGCATCCGCAACAATCGTTACGACGCCATGGTGCCGCAGGTCACCGGACCGCTCAGGCTCAAGGGCCGCGTGCACCAGATGGAAGCCCGATTCGCGCGCGCGCACACCGGTCAAAAGCTCAAGTTCACCCTGCCCGGCCCCATGACCATCGTCGACACCGTGGCCGACCGCTACTACGGCGACAAGGTGAAGATGGCCATGGCCTTCGCCGAGCTGATCAACACCGAAGCGCGCGCGCTCCAGGCCGATGGCGTGGACGTGATCCAGATCGACGAGCCCGCCTTCAACGTCTACACCGACGATGTCATCGACTGGGGCATTGAAGCCCTGCACCGCGCCATCGACGGCCTAACCTGCACCACCGCCTGCCACATCTGCTACGGCTACGGCATCCAGGCGAACCTGGATTGGAAAAAGACGCTGGGCAGCGAATGGCGCCAGTACGAGACCATCTTCCCGGCGCTGGCGAAAAGCCGGGTGCAACAAATCTCCCTGGAATGCGCGCACTCCAAGGTGCCACTGTCCCTGATCGGGCTGTTGAAAGGCAAGGACGTGCTGGTGGGGGTGATCGACGTGGCGAGCGACGTGGTAGAGACGCCCGTGGAAGTCGCCGACACCATCGGCCGCGCCCTCGAATTCGTGCCCAGGGATCGCCTCTTCCCCTGCACCAACTGCGGCATGGCGCCGATGGACCGCGGCATCGCGCTCAGGAAACTGCGCGCGCTGGGGGATGGTGCCGCGCTGGCGCGGGAGCGTTACAGCTAGCGGCAAGCAGCCAACGAGACGCCATCACCGCGCGGTGATCCGGCGTCATCCGTTCGGACCGACGTAGCGCTTTTCCAACTCGTAATAGGCGGGGAATCCCGCCACGCGCTTGATCTCCTCGAAGCTTGCTTCGGGAACTGCCGAACCAACGCCCTCGCGCATGGCCTTCAACGATTGCTGCATGGCATGGATGGCGGCGGCGAACGGCACCATAGGGTACACGGCCAGCCGGTAACCGATGTCGAACAGCCGCTTTGCCGGCAACACCGGCGTCTTGCCGCCACTCACCATGTTGGCCATCATCGGCCGGTCGATGGCGCGGCAGGCATCTTCCATCTCCCGTTCGTTCTCGGGCGCCTCTAGGAACACGATGTCGGCGCCTTCGTCCCGGAATGCGCGGCAGCGGTCCAGCGCATCGGCCATGCCGTGCACGGCACGCGCATCGGTGCGGGCAATGACGAGGATGCCGCTTTCTTTCGCCGCATCCATGGCCGCGCGCACCCTGAGGCGTGCCTCCTCGCGATCCACCACGCGCTTGCCCTGCGTGTGCCCGCAACGCTTGGGGCTGACTTGGTCCTCGATCATGATGCAGGCGGCGCCTGCGCGCGCGTAATCGCGCACGGTGCGCTGGGCGTTGATGGCGTTGCCATAGCCGGTGTCGCCGTCGGCCATGACAATGGTGCCCGGCACCGCGGCACAGATGTTGGCGAGCTGGTCGCGCATTTCGGCAAAGGAGATAAGTCCGGTGTCCGGCATTCCCAGCCGCGCCGCCGACACCGCGAAACCTGACATGAAGGCGGCGGGAAAGCCCGCCTCGGCGATCAGTCTTGCCGAGAGTGCATCGGAGCAGCAGGGCACTTGGAGCAGGGCGTCACCTGCCAGCAGTTCGCGCAGTTCTCCCGATATAGACATCGCAGCCTCTCCAAGTTTCCCCGACAATTATTATCAATAATGAATCTGATTTGCCATTGCTATTGGCTAGTGATTGATATTCTTATCATCACCATCCGTTGCCGCCGGTTCCGGCAGCACTTCGATGACACGCCCACGCGTACGCTCTGCGCTGCCCGGGCCGTCTCGCTCCACCGCATACTCGCCCTCGATGATGACAGTGCCCGACGTTGCAGACGGTTTCCCGCGTCTGATGCCAAACATGCGCCGGACGCCGATGTAGGCGAACAGCGCCAGCGCCGCGAACAGAGCCAGCCACAAGGCCACAAAGAAGCCGACGATGCCAATGACTACCAACACGCCAACCACGGCCACCACGGCAAAGCGCAGGATGGTCCCGAAAAGCGCCGCAAGTGCATTCATGAATGGATCCAAAAATCGTTTTCGCCAGCGCGCAGTGTATGCTTTTTGCGATGAGCACCTGCGTCATGCAGGCCGCCTGATGCAGGCTTGCCCCGCCGCCAGAGCTAGGGCAAGCGCCCTTCGATGGCGGCCAGTGCGGCGCGCACGATGTGCCGGCGATCGACCTGGAAGGCTTCGCGCAGCGCGGCACGCGTATCGCTGAGGCCAAAACCGTCCGTGCCGAGAGACACATAGCGCCGTCCCTCGGGCGAGTAAGGGCGCGGCAGATCGGCCACCGCACGCACGTAGTCGCTGGCGGCGACGATCGGCCCGCGCGTCGGCGCGAGGCAGCGATGCACATGCGCTTGCCGAACATCGCCTGCGCCTCCAGCCAGCGCCGCGCGCTCACGCTCCAGTCCGTCGCGACGCAGCTCGCTCCAGCTGGTCACGCTCCAGACGTTGGCGGCGATCCCATGTTCCTTCGCCAGCACCCCGGCTGCCGCGATCACTTCGCGCAGGATGGTCCCGCTGCCCAGCAACTGCAGCGCTGCATCGTCCGCGCCCTGCAGCAGGTACATGCCGGAGAGGATGCCCGGCACGGCGCCGTCAGGCAGCGCCGGATGGGCGTAGTTCTCGTTCATGACCGTGACGTAATAGAACACGTCCTCCTGCGCCTCGAGCATGCGGCGCACGCCGTCCTGCACGATGACCGCGAGCTCGTAGCCGAAACAGGGATCCCAGGCGCGGCAGTTCGGGATGGTGGATGCCACCAGGTGGCTGGAGCCATCCTGGTGCTGCAGCCCTTCGCCCGACAGCGTGGTGCGGCCCGCCGTGGCGCCGATGAGAAAGCCGCGCGAACGCGCATCGGCGGCGGCCCAGATCTGGTCGCCCACGCGCTGGAAGCCGAACATGGAGTAATAGATGAACACCGGCAGCATGGGCAGGCCGCTGGTGCTGTAGCTGGTGGCCGCGGCCACCCAGGACGCCATGGCACCGGCCTCGGTGATGCCTTCCTCGAGGATCTGGCCGTCGCGCGCCTCCTTGTAATAAAGCAGCTCGTCCTTGTCCTCGGGCTCGTAGAGCTGGCCCACCGCCGAATAGATGCCGACCTGCCGGAACAGGTTGGCCATGCCGAAGGTGCGCGCCTCGTCGGCCACGATGGGTACCACGCGCGGACCGATCTCCGGTTCGCGCAAGAGCTGCGACAAGAGCTGCGCGAACACCATGGTGGTCGATTGCTCGCGCTCGGCCGAGCCGGCCAGCAATTTCGCGAAGCGATCGAGCGGCGGCACCGGCACCTTCGGTGCGTCTGCCGAGCGCGCCGGCAGGTAGCCGCCGAGCGCCGCGCGGCGCGCATGCAGGTACTTCATCTCGGCCGTATCCGCCGCCGGCTTGCAGAAGCGCAGTTGCGCGATGTCCTCGTCGGACATCGGCACGGCAAAGCGATCGCGGAATTCCAGCAGCGCGTCGGTCTCCAGCTTCTTTTGCTGGTGCGTGGTCATCTTGCCCTGGCCCCAGTGCCCCCTGCCATAACCCTTCTTGGTCTGGGCGAGGATGACGCTGGGCTGGCCGCGGTGGGCCGCCGCGGCATGGTAGGCGGAGAAGATTTTCACGGTGTCGTGGCCGCCACGGCGCAGCCGGTCGATGTCGCTGTCGCTCAGGTGCGCCACCAGCGACTGCAGCTCGGGGTACTTGTTGAAGAAATGCTCGCGATTGAATCGCCCGTCGGTGGCGGCATAGGTCTGGAATTCGCCATCCACGGTTTCATGCAGGCGCTTGAGCAGCACGCCGCCCTCGTCGCGCGCAAACAACGGATCCCAGTCCGCCCCCCACAACACCTTGATGACATTCCAGCCGGCGCCCGCGAACAGGCCTTCGAGCTCCTGGATGATGGAGCCGTTGCCGCGCACCGGCCCGTCGAGTCGCTGCAGGTTGCAGTTCACCACCACGACGAGGTTGTCGAGGTGCTCGCGCGCGGCCAGCGACAGGCCCGCCAGTGACTCCGGCTCGTCCATCTCCCCATCCCCGACCACCGCCCACACCTTGCGGTTTGCGGTGTCCTGCAGGCTACGGTCGCGCAGGTAGCGCAGGAAGCGCGCCTGATAGATGGCGTTGATCACGCCGATGCCCATGGAACCGGTCGGGAACTGCCAGAAATCGGGCATCAACATGGGATGCGGATAGGACGACAGCCCCTCGCCGTTCACCTCGCGACGATAGTTGGCGAGTTGCGCGTCCTCGAGGCGCCCCTCGAGGAAGGCGCGCGCATACACCCCCGGCGCCGAGTGCGGCTGGAAGTACACCAGGTCGCCGGACTGCCCGGCGCGAAAAAAATGGTTGAACCCGACCTCGAACAGGTCCGCCGCCGAGGCGTAGCTGGCGATATGCCCGCCCAGCTCGGCGTTGGCGCGATTGGCGCGCACCACCATGGCCAGCGCGTTCCAGCGGATGATCGCAGACAGTCGCGACTCGACCTCGAGGTTGCCGGGAAATTGCGGCTGGTCGGCCAGCGCGATGGTGTTGCAGTACGGAGTGTTGAACACCGGCGGCAAGCGCACCTTCCTTACACGTGCGTGCTCGAGCAGACGGCGCAGCAGGTAAGTCGCGCGCGCGCGGCCTTCGTGCTCGATGATGGCGTCGAAGGCGTCCAGCCACTCGCGCGTCTCGACGGCATCGGCGTCCTTCGCGCCGATTCGCCAGAACGCATCGGTGAATGCATCGGTCAGGTCAGACATGCCCCTCCTTCCATACGTCTCGCCAAGGCTCTCAGCGTACCCAACCCGTGGCGGCATGTGGTTTTGTTTCGCCGCAGCAGGTCGGCTCGATACAGCATAAAATGCTGTAAAGTCAATTTTTGGAGGTCTGATATGCCGTCGCCAACGATGGATGCAATCGATATCAATATCCTCGACCAGCTCCAGGGCAATGCCGCCATGAGCAACGTGGAACTGGCGCGAAAGATCGGCCTGTCGCCGTCGCCGTGCCTCGCGCGCGTGCGCACGCTACTGGAGACCGGCGTCATCAGCCGACAGGTCACGCTGCTCGACCCCCTCAAGCTTGGCCTGACCGTCAGCGTGTTCATCCAGGTAAGCCTGGAAAAGCAGGTCGAGAAGGCACTGGAAATCTTTGAGAAAGCGATCCGCTCTTATCCGGAAGTCATGGAGTGCTACCTGATGACTGGGGACGCTGATTACCTGCTGCGGGTAGTCGTCGCCGACGTGCCTTCGTTCGAGCGCTTCATCCTCGACAACCTGACCCGAATTCCCGGGGTCGCCAACATCAAGTCGAGCTTCGCACTCAAGCAGGTGAAATACCAGACCGCGCTGCCGCTACCGGGCAAGGGGCGCAAGGGCGCCAGAGGCCGCTAAACCGGCCTCGCCATGGGCGCGGGCAGGGGCATGCGCACCGCGGGTCACTGCACACCGCGAAATCGGCGCTTCCCTAGACGTACGTCTTGAGCTGCCGCGCAAATCCCGCCAGCGGCGCGATGCCGCTCTCCTCGGCGCGCCGGCACCAGTCCTGCAACCGGGCGACCAGCTGGTCGCTGGTGTCCAACGAGCGACCCCACAGCGCCTTGAGCTCTCGCCGCATGGCAAGCAGTTGCAGCAACGCGGGCGAGTTCGAAAGGCCGGACTCGAGCAGCTCGCGTTCACGCGCGAGCAGCACGCGCTCTTCGCTGAACAGCCAGTGCTTGAGCTTGTACAACCGCTCGGCATCACGCGGTGATCGCTGCTTGAGTTTGGCGAGCTCTTCAGCCCAGGTGGCCTTGATGGCGTCCGCGTAGCGCGACAGCACATCGTAGCGATTGGTGATGACCGCGCTGAGCGTTTGCTGGTCCATCACGGCTTTGGGTGTGCCCTGCCGCGCCACCGGGGCCATGTGCTTGACGCGCGCCATGCCCAGCGCGCTGA
>CAXNGL010000176.1:0-6826 GCA_964201515.1 Burkholderiales bacterium | reverse complement strand
CCGATGGCGTTGCCACCGGCGCCTCGTGCAGGCGCCTACGCCACCCGCGCGTCGAACAACTCCATCGGCACGTCGGTCTTGCGGATGTCTGCAGCCGCATTTTCGTTTTGTCGTGGCGGGGCGTCGCGGTTGTCGATCCACTTGAAGGTGTTGCGCCTGGCGGTCGACACCAGCGCCTCGATCTGCAGCAGCACGAGGTTCTCCGGGCCGATCTTCCTGAAGGCATACGGCACGCCGCGCGGGATCATCATGCCCTCCATGGGGCCGAACTCGTGCTCGACGCCGTCCTCGCCCACGATCGACACGCCGCCCTTCAACACCAGCCAGAACCCGTCCATGGCCGCATGCAGGTGCATGCCGACCTCGCCCCCTTCGGGCAGCACCTGGATCAGCGCGCCGACGATGTCGGTGGTGGCAAGGCGCACCAGCGCGCTGTTGGTGCCGGCCGCGACCGCCGGCTCCTTGAAACTGAACAGCTGGAACTTGCGCTCGTGCCTGGGCATCAGCTCGGGCTGGATGCCGCTCAACAACAGCTTGCCCAGTGCGTTGGACGCATCGAACGGCACGCGCCGGGGCTCCGGCACGCCGCCGCGATCCTTGTAGGTCCAACTGGGCAATTGGGCGCGCTTGCCGGATGCTGCCTGCAATTGGGCATCGTCAAGGAGCGCATCGTACAAATCCATGGTGGAGTCGAGCTCGGGGCGCGGCGGCGTGCCCGGCGGCTGGAAGGTCTTGAACGTATTCTTCCTGGCCGACTTCACCACCGCCTCGGCCTGCAGAATGACCAGCGGATCGTCGCCCACCTGCTTGAAGGCATAGGCCACGCCGCGCGGCACCATGATGCCGTCGAGCGGCCCGAGCGGATGCTCCACGCCGTCTTCACCAACGAAGGATGCCGCACCCTTGAGCACCATCCACAAACCGTCCATGGCGGCATGCAGGTGCAGGGCCTCGGATTCGCCGACGTTGAGCACCTGGATGTTGACGCCGAAGATGTCGGTGGTGGCGAGGCGCACCACGGCGCGCATCTTGCCCGGCCCGAGCTTGGGCTCGCGAAAATGAAAGGCCTGAAACTTCCTCTCATGCGGCGGCAGGAAATCCGGCTGGAAGGCGCTCAGCAAAAGGCGCCCGAGCGCGGTGTCGTTGTTGAATCGCAGGGATTTCATGGCGCTCTCCGGGTATCAGGTGCGTGCACAGTGCCCGTATGCTAGCCGGATTCGCATCCGGCTGCAGCGGCCACGCCGATCGTGTTCAACGTCTTTCTTCAGGTGTTTCGCCGGCGCGGCAGACGCCACTGATGTCCGAGTGCTCAGCTCTCCCTCAGCGCCAGCAGCGGCGGATGGTTCAGCGCCGAGCGCGCGCCCGACCAGGCGTTCAGCGCCATGCAGGCAAGCCCGGCCAGCGGCCCGGCCAGCCACACCCAGTGGTTCACCTGGTACGGAAACTGGAACACCTGGCTGGCAATGGCCCAGCCGATGCCGGTGGCGCCCAGCGCCGCGAGCAGGCCGGCCAGCGCGCCCAGCACCGCGAACTCGGCGCGCTGCGAGGACAGGATCTGCGCCCGCGAGGCGCCCAGCGAGCGCATCAGCGCCGCCTCCTTCCGGCGCTCATCCTGTGTCGAGAGCAGCGCCGAGTACAGCACCAGCACGCCCGCGCCGAGCGCGAACAGGAACACGAACTGTACCGCGCGCACCACCTGCCCGATCACCGACTGCGCCTGCTTCAGGATGGCGCTCATGTCGATCACGGTCAGGTTGGTGAAGCGCTGCGAGACAGTATTGGCGAAGGCGGCGCTCGCCTCGGGCAGGTGAAAACTGGTGATGAAGCTGGTGGGCGCGGCGTCCATCAGGCCTGGGGATGCGATAACGAAGAAGTTCACGCGCATGGAGTCCCAGTTGAGCTTGCGCATGCTGCTGATGGGCGCGCTGTAGTCGCGCCCGGCCACCTGCCAGGTGAGCGTGTCGCCGAGCTTCCAGCCGAGGCGCCTGGCGATGCCCTCCTCCACCGAAAACGAGGCGGCGTCATTGCGCGCGAACCAGCGGCCCGCGACCACTTCGTTGGCATCCGGCAGCGCGGCCATGCTCGACAGGTTGAACTCGCGCTCGGCCATGCGCCGGTCGCGCTCGGCGAAGTCGTCGGCCTTGATCGGGCTGCCGTTGAGCGACATCAAGCGCCCGCGAATCATCGGGTGTACCGGCGGCGGGGTGAGTGCATTGGCGTTGAAGAGATCCAGCAGGGGCTGCTTTTGCTCGGGCTGGATGTTGACGATGAAGCGGTTGGGCGCATCCGGCGGCACGGTGGCCTGCCAGGTGGCGAGCAGGTCGCCGCGCGTGAAGCTCAGCAGCAGCACCGCCGTCAGTCCCAGGGCCAGCGCCATGATCTGCACGGTGTTGGTGCGCGCATGGCGTTGCAGGTTGGCAAGGCCGTAGCGCCACATGGTGCGGCCGGTTCCACCGCTCGCACCCGCGCCGCGGCCGTTGCCGCGCGCCAGGAGCCGCAGCGACACATGCGCCAGCAGGCCAAACACCAGGAAGGCGACTGCGAACCCGCCCAGCACCGTGAGGCCCAGCTTGAGGTCGCCCGACTGCCAAACTAACAGACAGGAGATTACTGCAATGCCGATACCCCAGGCGAGCAGCGCGGCCTGCTCGGGCAGGCCGCTGTCGCTGCGCAGGACGCGCAGCGCCGGCACGTTGCGCAATTGCAAGAGCGGCGGCAGCGCAAATCCCAGTAACAGCGCAAGCCCGGTGAGAAAGCCCTGCGCCGCCGGCAGCGGCGAAGGGAGCGGCAGGCGCGCACCGATCAGCTCGGTGACGAACCCGGCAATGACGAACTGCGCGGCAAAGCCGATCAGGCAGCCGATGGCGCCGGCCACCACACCCAGCGCCGTGAACTCCAGCGCCGCCAGCCGCAGCAACCGGCCCGACGAAGCGCCGAAGCAGCGCATGACGGCATAGGCGTCCTGGTGGCGCGCGCTGTAACGCCGCGTGGCCAACGACACCGCCACCGCCGCCAGCACCACCGCCAGCAGCGCCGTGAGGCCGACGAACTGCTGCGAACGATCGAGCGTGTTGCGGATTTCGGGACGCGCGTTCTCCAGGCTCTGCAGCGACTCGCCGCGGCCAAGGCGCGGCTTGAGGGCTTTCTCGAGAGCGCTTATCGCCTCCGGCTCCCCGGCCGCCAGCAGCGAATAGGTCACCCGGCTGCCGGTAGTGACCAGGCCCGATTCGGGCAGGTCATCCACGTGCATGATCAGGCGCGGCGCAAAATTGAAGAACGATGCGCTGCGATCGGGCTCCAGCGTGAGGATGGCGCCCACCGTCAGTTTGAGCTTGCCGACTTCCACCGCATCACCCAGCCGCAGCGACAGCGCCATCGCCAGCCGCGCGTCGATCCACGCCACCCCGGGCAGCGGCACCACGTCGGTGTCATTGTCGGGCAGGTTCAGCCCGGCGGACACGCGCAGCTTTCCCCGTAGCGGGTAGCCGTTGGACACCGCCTTGACGCCGGTCAGCGTGGCCGCCTCGCCATAGCGCGCCATGCTGATGAAGGCGGCGGTCTCGGCGAAGGCGAGGCCACGCTTGCGGATTTCATCGGCGAAGTCGCGCTTCCACGCGTGGTCGGCAATCAGCACCAGGTCGGCGCCGAGCAACTGGTGCGCATCGCGGGTGAGCGCCTGCCGCACGCGATCGGCACAAAAGCCGACGCTGGTGACACTCGCCACCGCGACAATCAACGCCAGCGCCAGCACGCGCAGCTCCCCGGCGCGCCAGTCGCGCAAGAGGAGTCGCAGTGCCAGCTTGATCTCCGACATGGAAGCAGCTCTTCCGGTCAGCCTGCCGCGGGATCGGCGAGCTTGGCCAGGTCCGCCGCGGGCGTGAACGCCAGCGAATCGGAGTTCACGCAGTAGCGCAGGCCCGTGGGCCGCGGGCCGTCCTCGAACACGTGGCCCAGGTGGCAGTCGCAGCGCGCGCACAGGATTTCCACGCGCAGCATGCCGAAGGCACGGTCTTCATGGGTGATGACGTTCTCCGCCGCCACCGGCTGAAAAAAGCTCGGCCAGCCGGTGCCCGAGTTGAACTTTCCCGAGGAGGAAAACAGCGGCAGGCCGCAGCAGATGCAGCTGTACACGCCGTCGATCTTGTTGTCGAGCAGCGTGCCGCAGAACGGCCGCTCGGTGCCCTTGCCGCGCGAGATCTCGAACTGCGAGGCGTTGAGTTGCGCGCGCCAATCGGCATCGCTCTTGACCACCGCCACCACTTCCACCGGCCCCACCAGCTGGCCGCCTGCGTTGTAGACCTTGACTTTCATTCACTGCTCCCTTGGCAATTCAGCCTATCCGGAATGGCCGATAATTATGATCAATCAGGAGAAGAACACCACGTCTCTCATGGGTACTTTGACGAATTATTATCGTCTTATTATTCATTCATGCACTCAGGCGGCAGCCGGCCCGCCCACCACCCGCCCGGCGGCGAGGCGCACGATGCGGCCGCAACGGCCGGCCAGCGCCTCGTCGTGCGTCACCAGCAGCAGCGTCGTGCCCAGCTCCGCGTTGAGCTCGAACAGCAGGTCGATCACGCTGGCCCCGGTAGCCGCATCCAGATTCCCCGTCGGCTCGTCGGCCATCAAGAGCTTGGGCTGCATCACGAAGGCGCGCGCCAGCGCCACGCGCTGCTGTTCACCGCCGGAGAGGTATTTCGGATAATGCGCGAGGCGCTCACCCAGGCCCACGCGCCTGAGCATGGCGCGCGCCAGGTCTCCTGCGCCCGCGGCGCCCGCCAGTTCCAGCGGCAGCATGACGTTCTCCAGCGCCGTCAGTGCCGGCAGCAGCTGGAACGACTGGAACACGAACCCGAGCAGGCGCGCGCGCAGCGCCGCCCGGCCATCCTCGTCGAGCATCGCCAGATCGGTGCCATCGAGCCGGACCGCCCCCGCAGTCGGGAGGTCGAGCCCGGCGAGCAGCCCCAGCAGCGTGGATTTCCCGGACCCCGAAGCACCGACAATCGCCACGGATTCGCCCGCCATGACGGCAATGTCGATATCCTGCAGAATCACCAACTCGGGTGCCGGCATGACAACGGCTTCGCCCGGCGGGCGCGCCAGCGGCACGATCTTGCACAAACGACTGACATCGATGATGGGATTCATGAAGGCTTCTATTGTGACAGCATGTTCGGCCTGGTTCGGTGACATCTTGCGGCGCCCGCGGCGCTTATTGCGCCTCGCCGGATCTGCCGCCTGGCGCTCCCTGGCGCCGGCCCTGGCCTTGTCGCTGGCCCTGGGTTTGACAGCAACCCCGGCGCCGGCCGCGGCCGCCAGGACGCTGCTGGTGTACGGGGACAGCCTGTCTGCCGCCTATGGCATCAGCCAGAAAGACGGCTGGGTGAGCCTGCTCGAGGCGCGCATCCGCAGCAGCGGGCTCGATTATAGCGTCGCCAATGCCAGCATCAGCGGCGAGACCTCCAGCGGCGGCGCCTCGCGCATCGCCGCCACCCTGGCCCAGCACCAGCCGCGCGTCACCATCATCGCCCTGGGCGCCAACGACGGCCTGCGCGGGCTGCCGGTGAAGCAATTGCAGGACAACCTCTCCCGCATCATCGGCGCGGCGCAGAAGGCCGGCAGCAAAGTGGTGCTGGTGGGCATGCGCATGCCCCCCAACTACGGCGACGCGTATGCCAGCGCGTTCCAGGGCAGCTACGCGGCACTGGCGAAGCAATACAAGCTGCCGCTGGTGCCGTTCCTGATGGAAGGGGTGGCCGACAAGCCGGCGCTGTTCCAGCCCGACCAGTTGCACCCGCTCGCCCAGGCGCAGCCGGTGCTGCTGGACAATGTGTGGAAGGTGCTCGCGCCGGTACTCAGGTAGCACGGCCCGCCCCCAGGCCCACCGCCGGCCGCGCCTGCGGTTTCACCAGCAGCAGGTGCACGTCGCCCAGCACGCGCTCCTCGAAACCGCCTTCGCAATAGCACAGGTAGAACTGCCACATGCGGATGAAGGACTCCGGGTAGCCGAGCCTGCGCACCCCATCCAGGTTGGCGAACAGGTTCTCGCGCCAGCGCCCGAGCGTCAGTGCATAGTGGGGGCCGATATCTTCCAGGTGAAACACGCCCAGGTCGCTCGAGCGCGCAATCGACGCCGACAGCGCCGCTACGGAGGGGATGCAGCTGCCCGGGAAGATATAGCGCTGGATGAAATCCACCGACTTCAGCGCCGCCTCGTAGAAGCGGTCGGCAATGGTGATCGACTGCAGCAGCATCATGCCATCGGGCCTGAGCAGGCTCGAGCACTTGCCGAAGAAGGCGTCGAAGTACTGGTGCCCGACCGCCTCGATCATCTCGATCGACACCAGCTTGTCGAACGGCCCACCCAGGCGGGCCGCATCCAGGTCGCGATAATCCTCGAGCAGC
Organism: Burkholderiales bacterium; assembly: GCA_964201515.1. Classification (GTDB taxonomy): domain Bacteria; phylum Pseudomonadota; class Gammaproteobacteria; order Burkholderiales; family SG8-39; genus CAIYPG01. Next base: position 418 of record CAXNGL010000176.1, on the reverse strand, counting down.
AGGTTCACCCGATCGGACAGGCCGGCGGCGTCGATGCGCTGGCGCGCCTTGGCATGCTGCTGGCGCGAGATCGTCGTGGTGGTGACATGGCAGCCGTAATGCATCGCGGCATGCAACGCCAGGCCGCCCCAGCCGGTGCCGATCTCCAGCAGGCGATCCCCGGGACGCAACCCGAGTTTGCGGCACACGCTGTCCAGCTTGGCAATCGACGCCTGCTCCAGGCTCATCCCCGGCCGCTCGAACAGCGCGCAGGAGTACATCAGGGTCGGGTCGAGAAACAACTGGAAGAAATCATTGCCGAGGTCGTAGTGCGCGGCAATGTTGCGGCGGCTGCCGCCGCGGGAATTGCGCGCCGCCCAGTGCAGCGCCTTGCGCGCTGGCGCGGCCAGCCGCGCCCATCCGGACTCCATGCCATCCA
>CAXNGL010000175.1:0-6859 GCA_964201515.1 Burkholderiales bacterium | reverse complement strand
TTGAACTTGGCAGTATTGCTCTACAGGGGGTGGGTGCCGGGCCCCGTTGGGGACGCCGAGAAGCGTAGGCGGCGCTGGGGTTTCGGCGAGGACTGTCTGAGCGAGCCCGCGCCAGCGGGGAAGCGAGTTCCGCAGCCGCCAGCGCTGACGAGCATCGCAGGGAAGTTTCGGCGCTTGCGCCGAAACCGTCACCTCCGGGGTCGCCTTCTTTTGGTTACTTTTCTTGGCGAAGCAAGAAAAGTAACTCGCCGTCAGGCGAAACTCTGAGCATCAAGTAACCCACCGACAAGCGAAACCTGCCAATGCGGCGGCAATGCCTGAACCGCATCGTCGCGCCTAACTCTTCTGCAACGACTTCGAAAACTGCGCCGTGGTATTGGCCAGCCGCGTGGCCAGGATGCGGATCAACTCCAGTGCCGCGTCCGGGTTCTCGCGGATGACGCTCAGGAACTGGTCCTTGGAAATTCGCAGCGTCTCGACGCGGGACAATGTCGTCGCGGTCGCGGTGCGCGGCACATCGCCGAAGATCGCGATCTCGCCGATGATTTCATTGCGCCCCAGCGTATTCACCACCAGCGGGCCGTTTGGCGTCGGCACGGAAATCTCGATGTTCCCGTCGATCACGATGTAACAGGCTTCGCCCGCGTCGCCGGCGCGAAACATCACGTGCCCGGCATCGAAGGTCAGGCGCTCGCTGGTGAATGCCAGCAGTTTCTGCTTGGCAGGTGGCAGCTTGCTGAAAATCGGGAACCGCCGGATCAACTCGACTTCCTGCTCTAGGCTCATTTCATTTCTCCTGTGCCAGCGCCATGTCCACGGCATTCCGTCCGGGCGATGCCGCGACAAAGCCTCGCGCACGAATGTTACAGATCATCATGCTGCACCCAGCAGGCGCTGGAATGTGTCATTGCCGTCCTTCAATTCGCCGTAGCTGCCGCTCGCAGCCAGCCTGCCGCCCTCCAGCACCAGCACGTGGCCGAAACGTTCGGCCAGATCGACGCGGTTCAGCACCCAGAACACGCCGCTTTCCCTGCGACATTCGAGCACGCTCGCCAACAGCCGGTTCTGCGACGCCGGATCCAGCACCGACCCCGCCTGGTCGAGCACCAGCAGGGCCGGACGCTTGAGGATGGCGCGCCCGATGGCGATCTTCTGGCGGTCCGATACCGGCAGCCGGGCGCCGCCGGTGCCGACCTGGAAATCCAGGCCGATATTGAGCACCAGCGGGCGCAGCTTGAGTTCGTCGAGCAACTGGCGCATCAGCGCGCCGATGCGCGCGCCGGCGCCCGCCTGCCCCGACGCGACCTTGCCGAACAGGATGTTGTCCTGCAGTGATGCCGCGCCGTTGTAGCGCTGCGGATCGAAGAACTCCACCGCGCCGCGCATCTGCGCCGGTAGTGCTTCGGCGAAGTGCCGGCGCGCCTCGAGGAGGCGCGCTTCCAGGGCGTCGTCGATCAGGCCCAGGCGGTGACGGGCCGAAATCAACTTGAAGGGCAGCGCCAGCAGCATGTTGCGGTCATCCTCGGCAATTCGGTCCAGCCCGACATCGGACACCTGGACGAGGATCTCCTTCACCCCCGGCAGGTCGTCATGCGAGATGAAACTGAACTGCTCGAACATCTCGTGCCCCGGTGGCAGGTCGCTGAACAACTCGACCATGGTCTCGGCCAGCTTGTGCCCGACCTTCAGCAAGTCGCCCGACAGCCCGGTGTCATCCAGCACCTTGCGCACATAGGCATTCCGCGCCAGGTTTTCCATGTCGAAGGTCTTGCCCACCGGAGTGCCGAACAGCAGGTTCTCGGCCAGGGTCGCGTTGCGGTTGTAGCGCGCCAAGTCGAAGCGTTCAACGAGGTCCTTGATGTCGGGCTGGTTCAGGCGCTCGCGCATGGCCTCCCGCGCCAGCAGCACGCCATCCATCAGGCCAGCGGCCTTGTCCGGGCCTACCGCGCTCTTCAGGCCGACTTCGAATACGGTTTCCTCCAGGTCCACGGCCTTGAGCACTTCCAGGATGCGCCGGTCCAGTTCCTGCGCATTGGCGACGCCGGCCGCCTTGTAGTCGATCCAGTCGGCGGCAATGTCCAGCGTGGAATTGCCCGCGCGGGCGGATTCCTTCAGCCACTGCTCGCGCGTCTTCAGGGCCTCCCCTTCATAAGACAGTGCATGCACCGGCCAGTGCTTGAGTCCGTACACCAGGTTGTCGCGGATACTGAGCGGGAACAGGAACGCCGCCGCGCCGACATAGGAAATCGCCCGCCCGGTCACCGCCTCGGGGGCGCGCGTGATGTCGACCCCGCCCATGTCGATGTTGCCGTTGGTCGGCGGAACCAGTCGCGCCAGCATCTGCGCCAGTTCGCCGCTGCCGGCACCGGCGGCGCCGACGACGGCCACGTGCTGCGCCAGGTCGAATTCGAAGGAAACGCCATCGATGACCTTGCTGCCCGACTCGTCGATCAGGGACAGGTTCGAGGCGCGCACCAGGCCCTGCTGCGGCAACTGCGGGGATTCGATCAATGCCTGCTGTGCCGCAGGCACCAGATCGTCTGCCGTGAACTGCTCCACCACCTGCGTGTACTTGATGTTGGTGTCGAGCCGCTGCTGGTCCCAGTCGATCAGCTCCTTCACCGGGCTGGGCAGGTCCTTGTAGGCGGCGATCACCGCCACCAGGGTGCCGATGTCGAGCTGGCCCTGGATGGCCAGATAGCCGCCGATCAGATAAAAAAGAAACGGCGTCATCTGCGACAGCAGGTTGTTGAGGAACTTCACCATGAACTTGCGCTGGTACAGCTCGAAGCGCAGCAGGAAGATCCTGCCCAGCCTTGACGATATCTCGGCGCGCTCGTAATTCGAGGTGTCATGGGCGTGGATCTCGGTTGCGCCATCCACGCATTCAGCGATGCGTCCGGCCAGCTGGCGCGCCGTCAGTTGCTGCTCCTTGGACAGCACCAGCAGGCGCCGCCGCAGCTTCGGGATGATCATGGTCTGGAATACCACCACCCCCAGCGCCACCATGCCCAGATAGACATGCTGGTACAGGATGAAGAACAGCGCGGTCAGCGCCTGCCCGCCGAGGAACAGCGGCGTGATGATGGAATCGCCGACGAAGGCCCCCAGCGGCTCGACTTCGTCCTTGATCATGGTGGCCATTTCGGCCGCCTTGACGCGGCGGAAATGCGGTAGCGGGAAACGCATGATGTGATCGAACAGCGTGAAGCGCAGCCGGCGCAGCATGCGCTCGCCCATCCAGCCCTTCATGGTGTTGATCTGCAGCTTGATCAGGCCGCTGATGATGATCAGTACAAGGAAGGTGATGGTCAGCGCGAACAGGTAGGGCGTGCGCTCAAGCGCCCAGCCCTCGAACAGGTGCACGGTGCTGCCGCCGAGGAAATCGGGCAGCGTCCAGACGAAGCGCAGGAACGGCAGCGTCGATTCGGGCTGCGAGAAGCCCTTGCCCGAGATGGGCTGGTTGACGATGGCCTTGGGCAGGTCGAGCGTGGCGAAATAGAACAGCATCGACGCCACCACCAGCGGCAGGATGAAAATCTGCTCGCGCTTGCTGTAGCGCAGGATGAATCCGAACAGACTGCGTTCCATGCTGATCCGCTTCTTCTATGAAAGCTCTGAAGAATTCACGTTAGCCAGCCTTCACGAGGCTGCTTCGTGGAGGCTTTTACCGATACCCAGTCTGATAGAGTCAAAGTCGGCACTGAAGGTCGCCAAAGCCGGTTCTTCAGTCCTTCCCTGTGGATTGCCCGATATTACCGGCTCCGGGGGCAATTCACACTCTCCATGCAGCGGTTCTTGCCTATGGGTGCAGGCTTGGCCGCGAATCGCGAAGAAACGCGTATGCAGCCAATCAGCTATAGGGATCGGCCGCGTCGCGCAGCCCGTCGCCGAGGAAATTGAAGGCGAGCACCACGATGAATACCGGCAACACCGACGCCATCAGCCATGGGTAAAGGGCCACGACGTCGATGTTCTGCGCCTCGTTGAGCAGCACTCCCCAGCTTGTCACCGGCGGCCGCAGTCCCAGCCCGAGGAAGGACAGTGCCGTCTCGCCGAGGATCATGGCCGGCAGGGACAGGGTCACCGAGGCAATCATGTGACTGGCAAAGCTTGGCAGGAGGTGGCGGCGGATCACGCGGCCAGGACCCGCCCCCATCAGGACTGCGGCGGCGGCGAAATCCTCCTCCCGCAATGCCAGCAGCTTGGAGCGCACGGCGCGCGCCAGCCCCGGCCAGTCCAGCAGCCCGAGGATGATGGTGATGCCGAAATAGATCAGGATCGGGCTCCAGTTCACCGGCAGCGCGGCCGACAGCGCCATCCACAGCGGCAGTTCCGGGAATGCGCGCACCATCTCGATCAGGCGCTGGATCACATTGTCTATCCAGCCACCGAAGTAGCCCGAGATGCCGCCCAGCGTGATGCCGATGAGAAAGCTCACGGCGATGCCGAGCAGGCCCACGGTCAGGGAAATCCGCGTGCCATAGACGATGCGCGAGAACAGGTCGCGACCCAGGCGATCGGTGCCGAAGAGATAGAGCGAGCCGCCCTCGGCCGGGCACGCCAGGTGGAAGTTCGCCTCGATGAGGCCCCAGAACGCGTATTCGTCGCCGCGACACAGAAAACGGATCGGCTGCACGCTACGCGTATCCGGCGTGTACTCGCGGCGCAGGGTATCCATGTTGAGCTTCATCGAATTGCCGTAGACGAAAGGCCCGACGAAACTGCCCTCGTGGAACAGGCGCACCTGCTGCGGCGGCGAATAGATATTGCGCGCGTCGCGGGTATGCAGGTTGTAAGGGGCGATGACCTCGCTCACCAGGGTCGATGCATAGATGACCAGCAGGATGATGCCCGACAGCAGCGCGACGCGGTGGCGCTTGAACTTCCACCACATGATCTGCCACTGCGAGGCGCTGTAGAAGCGCTCCTGCGCCGGGGTCAGCGACTCGGCGCGATCGGGCTCGAAGGGTTCGGTCGAAACATAGTGCTCGAGCTCCTGCGCATTGGCGTTCGCGACCGGCGTGCTCATTTGGCGGCGCCCCCTGACAGGCGAATGCGCGGATCGAGCACGGCCAGCAACAAGTCGGATATGAAGGTGCCAATCACCGCGAGCATCGACAGGAACATCAGGAATGAGCCGGCCAGGTACTGGTCCTGGCTGCGCAATGCATCGAGCAGCATCGGGCCGGAGGTCTGCAGCGACAACACCACCGCCACCACCGCCGATCCGGAAATCACGCTCGGCAACAGGCTGCCGATGTCGGCGACAAAGGGATTGAGCGCCATGCGCATCGGGTACTTCATCAACAGGCGAAATCGCGGCATGCCCTTGGCGCGCGCGGTCGTCACGTATTGCTTCTGCAGCTCATCGAGGAGGTTGGCGCGCAGGCGCCGGATCATGCCGGCCGTGCCCGAGGTGCCGATCACCAGCACCGGGATCCACAGGTGGCTCATGACCGACATCATCTTGTCCATGGACCAGGGTTTGCCCAGGTATTCCGGGTCCATGATGCCGCCCACCGCAAGGCCGAATTGAACATTGGCGAAGTACATCAGCACCAGCGCCAGCAGGAAATTGGGCGTGGCGAGGCCCACGTAGCCGAACAAGGTGAGCCCGTAATCGCTCCAGCTGTACTGGTGCGTGGCCGAATAGGCGCCGATGGGGAAGGCCACCACCCAGGTAAACAGGATGACCGAAAAGTTCATGATAAAGGACAAGAGCAGGCGGTCGCCCACCACCTCCTTCACCGGCAGGTCGTACTCGAAGGACCAGCCCAGGTCGCCCTGCAGCAGGCCCGAATAACCGCGCCCACCGGGCCATACGCCGACCCACACCGCATATTGCTCGACCGCCGACTTGTCCAGGCCGTACTGCTTCTTCAGGAATTCGACGCGCTCGAGCGCCGAGGTATCGCCCTGGCTCTTCAGTTCATCGATCTGGTTGGACAGGAAATCGCCCGGCGGCAATTTGATGATGGTGAACACCAGCACGCTGATCACGAACAGCGTCGGAATCAGGATCAGGATGCGGTTCAGGGTGTACTTGAGCATCGAAGCCTATCGCGCCGCGCCCGCGTCGTCGGTGGCGAACCAGAACGTGTCGGGCTTGTAGATGCCGAAGAAGGCGCCCGGATCGAAGTTGTAGATCCCCTTGGTCGGCACGTTGCGCAAAGTCTCCCTCTTGATCACCGGCTGCGGCACGCAACACACCACGCCGATGGTGAACTGCTGTTCCGCGTGAATCGCCAGCATGCGATGCCAGAGGCTTTCGCGCTCGGCGCGCGTGGGCGCCACGTGCCATGCCGCATTGAGCTTCTGCAATTCGACCACCACCGGCATGTCGGGGGCCTCGCCCATCTTGCCGCTGGTCTCATGATGCTGGCCGAACTTGGGCCACTGCAACTGCAACTGGTTGGTCGGCGCCAGTTCGTCCGGGCTCATGTCCGGTGTCGGAATGCCGTTCTCCAGTCCGGTCCACACCGAGACCATGGTCTGCCCGGAAAAAATGCGCTTCCTGAGCAGTTCGCGCTGCAGGGGTTTGGTGAAGAGCTTGATGCCGACCTCGGCCCAGGTCTCGCGGATCAACGACAACACATCGGCCTGTTCCGAGCTTTCACCCGCCGTCTCGACGATGATTTCCATGGGCCGGCCATCGGGCAAACTTCGCAGTCCGTCAATGCCGCGCTTCAACCCCAGTTCATCGAGCATCTTTTCCGCCGCCTTGCGGTCGTATTTGGTCCAGCGCTCCTGGTATTCCTTGCGGAACAACGCGCTCTCCGGCAGCACCGTGTTGTTCGCCTCGGTGGCAAGGCCGAAGTAGAGCACGTGGTTGACCCGCGGCCGATCGATTGCCCTC
>CAXNGL010000174.1:0-6896 GCA_964201515.1 Burkholderiales bacterium | reverse complement strand
CCCATCCAACCGCCAGCCACAGCCTGCGGTATCGATAGTCCCCGGACGCACTTACCGGCACGCCGTCCAGCCCAGCGGATGGTCGCGGATGGTCTCGTCCAGCTTCACATATTTATAACTTTAAAATCCGGATATTCCCATCCACCGCGCATCTATAAACAATTTCAATACTGATATTGATATATTCATGAGCCCTGCTTCAGTTTCTTCTTCGCGACGGCGCTGCGCCCGAGGCAACCCGCAAACGGCCAGACATACATGCGCCACAGTGAATTCCATTGCCCATCCGTCCCGTCCCCCAGCCCCATCCTGAACGTTTCCGGCGCGTTGGCCGGAATGCGCAGCGTCCCGTAGAGACGGTCCCAGATCGCCAGCTCGAACCCGCGGTTGCAACCGCGATGCTCGGGCTCGGCGCTGTGATGCAGTTGATGATGTGCCGGGCTGATCAGCCAGCGGTTCAGCGTCGCGCCATACGACACCCACACCTGCCAGTGCCGCAGGTTGCCGGCCAGGCTGAAGATCCAGATCAGCACATGCAGGCCGAGAAAGGTGTGAAAGCCAATGCCGGGGCTGACGAAGCGCTGGAACCCCCACGCCACCACGCCGGTGGTCAGCGCGGGCACCCACGCCATTATCGCCAGGTCCAGCGGATGCACCCGAAAACTGGTGAACGGCGTGAGCACTTCGGCCGAGTGGTGCACCTTGTGAAACTGCCACAACAGCGGCACATCGTGCAACAGGCTGTGCGCAACGAAACGACCGAAATCATAGGCCACGAAAAACAGCAGGGTATACGCCATGATGGCGACGCCACCTGGCGCCACCTCGCCAACCGACACCCCGAGCCATGGTCGCAGCCACGCGTGCAGCGCGCCCGCCACCGCGCCATCGCTGAACAGCAGCGGCCCCAACAGCAACGGGAACAGGATGCCGTTGACGATGTAGATGCGATAGTCCGCGCGCGACGACGCATGCCACCACAGCCCACTGCCCAGGTAGCGCCGGCGAAACGTCGACCAGCGCTCGGCCGCGAGCTCGCGCCCGCCGGCCCAGCCGAAGCGCCAGGCCAGCATGGCGATGACCAGCGTCGAGACCAGGAACGGCCAGTACAGGAAGGAGTCGCGCTGCTTGAAGGCGAGCAGGGCCATGGTGGCGTTGTAGACCACCTTGAAGGTCAGCTCGTACCACAGGGCGGGAGAGCTCAGGTCAGGCATCAGGTAGAGTGACGTTCGTCATGGCCACTTGAAAGAAACCGCGTGAGAGGAGCCGTTCAATTTCAAACGACGGGTGCCGCGTTGTGCCGCGCGTTGTGCATCACGTGCTTCCGCGCGTGCTTCCGCGCGTACTTCCGCGCGTGCTTCCGCACATGCTTCCGTGCGTGCTTCCGTGCATGCTTGCGCACATGCTTCCGTGCATGCTTCCGCGCATGCTTCCGCGCGTGCTTGCCGACGGTAGCCGCGATGGTAGCTGTTTTGTCGCTGCTGATGGCGACCGGCGCGGCGAACGCACAAAGCGTCTTCATCGAAGATCTGACATGGCCCGAACTCAGGGCCCGTGTTGCCGCAGGCAGCACGATTGCCATCCTGCCCACCGGCGGCACCGAACAGGGCGGCCCGCACCTGGCCTTGGGCAAACACAATTTCGTCGTGCGCGAAGCGGCGCGGCGCATTGCCGTGGAACTCGGTAATGCGTTGGTGGCACCGGTCATGCCGGTCGTTCCCGAAGGGCCGCTCGACGCGCCCTCAGGCCATCTGGCATTCCCGGGCACGCTGGGGCTGAGCGACGATACCTATGCACGCCTGCTGGGCGATGTGGCGCGCAGCCTCGCGCACAGCGGCTTCAGGCTCATTTGCTTCCTGGGCGATCATGGCCAGAGCCAATCCGTGCAGGAACAGGTGGCCGCAGCGTTGAACACATCACCGCTGGTGCCGGGCGCACGCATCATCAACGTGGCCGCCTATTACGCGCCGCAGGCCGATGACGCGGAACTAGCGCGCCAGGGCATCGCGCAAAGTGTGCTCGGCGACCACGCCGGTATTGCCGATACCGCCGCGCTGATGGCGGTCGCGCCGGATGCCGTGCGCATGGCATTGCGCTCACCGGACAATTGGTCGGGCAAGGAGGCGTCCGGCGCGTCGGGCAGGCCGGACCTCGCCACGCGGCAAATGGGTGAAGCACTGCTCGAGCTGCGAATCGCTCGTGCCGTCGCAGAAATTCGCCGCCAAAGCCGTTGAGACCATCCCCTCATGTGGCAGGCAACCGACTCCACCAATGCCAAGGCCAAGGCCAAGGTTCTTGCCGACCGGTACCAACGCATTGCACGGGAGGCCCCGAACGGCGTATGAAACGGCGACCATCACTTGTTGTAAAAAAGTCACTTAACCCCTGACGTCGATTGACGACGCCATCCCGCATCGGCCATACTGGGTTTAATAGCCTCTGAAATTCATATTTCTTAAGGAACGACATGAGCGTTGATCGACCCTTTGGCCTTCGCGGCGCCATGACAGCGGCAGCATTGGCCGGGTGCCTGGCGGCACTGCCTGCGCTGGCCCAAAAAGCCGGGCTGGCAACCAAGACAGCAAACGAGATCGGCGTCTCGGTGTCGAGCTACAAGTACACCGAGCCCGGCGTCATGTCGATCAAAGCCACCAAGATCGGGTTCGACTACTCGGGCACGTATGCCATTGGAGGCGAATGGCCCAATCGCAGTGCGGGCTGGTTTGTGCGCGGCGATGCGCGTTTTGCCACCGGGAAAGGCGACTACACCAGTTCTGTAACCGGTTCGATCAATAATCGGCCGGACTGGTACTACGAATTCAGGGGCATGATCGGCAAGGACTTCGAACTGGGTGACTATACCCTGTCACCCTACGCGGGCCTGGGCTACCGGTATCTCTTCAACGATCTGCGTGGCACTAGTACCACTGGCGCTGTGGGCTACCGCAGGGAAAGCAACTATCTCACGCTCCCCATTGGCCTGACCCACAAGATGAATCTGGACAATCAAAAACAGCTGCTGACCACGCTGGAATACAACTATTTGATCAGTGGGCGACAGCAATCGAAGCTCTCCGACACTGCCATCGCCGGTCAAACAGACGTCAACCTCAAGCAGCGTACTGGCTATGGCCTGCGCTTGGGTACCATGGTCCGGTTCGACACGTGGTCGGTGGGGCCGTCCCTGGTCTGGTGGCGCATCAACGAATCCGACAGATCAAGCGCGCCATTACTGATCTCGGAGCCGCACAACAATACCTATGAGTTCGGGGTCAAGGGCGCCTATCATTTTTGAGCCCAAGCATTAAAACCGGGGGCGGGTTGAATTCTTGGTAGTGTGGATGCGGTCAAACAGCACAGTATCGGGCGCCCCCTGATTGACATGCGGATAATGAGGCTGTAGGATGAAATTGTGCAGCGCGGCAGTGCTTGAAGTTGTCGGTCAGCCGATGGGGCTAACACAAAACAAAAAAAAGCAGAGACCAGTGCTTCGTGAAAACTTTCATACTCATCACAGCGTAACTTGCGTTTGTTAAAGTTTGTTAAACTTCTATCTCTGTATCATCATTGAAATGCTGCGTTCCTCACTAAACCAATTGATTGGGAGTTGAAAATGGCTACGAAGAAAGTACTCGCCGTGCTGGTGGCGTCGTTGTTCGCTGTGGGTCAAGGCCAAGTTTACGCGCAGGCTACCGGCGCTGCTGCGGGCTCCGCGGGTGGTGGTGCGGCCGCCGGTGCGGGCGCCGCTACTGCCGGCGCAATCGGCGGTATTACGGCGGGTATGGTCGCTGCAGCCGTAGCCGCGGTAGCTGTTGCTGCTGCCGCTTCGAGCGGTAGCGCCGGAGCAACGACTGCCGCACTCGTGACACCGGCCGCCGCCACTGCCGCCACTGCGGCTAACGCCAGCACTGCCGCAACCCAGACGTCAGCAGCTGCCACTCAGGCCGCCACGGCAAATACGGCTCTCGCCGCCGCCGCCGCCGCCGCAGGTGTTACCGGCAACGCTGGTGTTACCACGGCTGCAGCTACAGCGACCGCTGCCGCCACCGCGGCAACGGCCGCAGCGACTGCTGCCACAACTGCCGCATCAAACGCTGCCGCGGCCGCCAATGTCACCATCCTTGGTGTCGTCAACAACGGCGTGACCATCTGCGTTGCAGCCACCACCTGTACCAAGGCAGAGGTAAGCTTACTCAACTTTACCGCGGCCAGCCTGGCCAAGACGGCGGCTGAAGCGGCCATAACGGCCGCCAATGCCGCCCTTGCCTACCGACTCGCGATATTGGCCGCGGCGCCCACAGCAGACGTATCTGCAGCCGCGACTGCCTTGAGTGCCGCCACCGCCGCCGCTGACCTTGCGTCTACCGCGGCCACCTCAGCCCTCGCCAATTACACCGTAGCGAATGCGTCACTCGGGGTGACGGGTACTACGATAACGGCAGTGGTTGGAACGACCGGTACGACCGGTACGACGGGTACGCGCTAGACTGTTATTGACGGTCAGTGCTGACCAGAGGCCCCAAGGGCCAAATCCTTGGGGCCTTTTCTTTTGTCGCGTCGGTGAACAATGCAAAGGCAGATGCTTCGCTTTCGATCGTGCTTTCGTTCACGCGTTTACGCATTGTGTCTGGCGCTGAGCGTGCTCTCCCTCTGTGCTTGCGGTCACACGCCGGTAACGCGGACGCTGTTTGACGCCATTCCCGGGCTCGGCAGGAACACCGACGACATCCCGCTCAACCCGAACCTGCGCTATTTGCGCGTCACGGTGCGCAGTCGCGTGGTGCTCATGGTGCTGGGCTACGTCGAGCCCCATCCCGAAGGCGAAATCGATACCTGGTACAGCAGCGAGGGCGAGGTCATCCGCCTGCAAAACGGCCGCATCGTGGGAACGGGCGGTCTGGAACCAGCCTGGCGCGCAGTAAGGCCTTTTTCCCTTCCGGCCTGGAAAGACATGGCCGGGCGCAAGGATGTCACCTACCGGCGCGAACGCGACGAAATGCCCGGGTACCGCTTCGGCATCGCGGAGAAGGTTTCGCTTTCCCCGGTACGCGTACCCTCCAATGCCAGGCTGGTGGGTTTCCCGGTGACCGGATTGCGTTGGTACGAGGAATCGGTGATTGGCCAGTCCGACGGCCTGCCATCGGCCCGTTTTGCCCTCCAGGCAAGCGAGGGCGAGCCCCGCGTTCTTTACGGAGAACAGTGCCTGTCGCAGAATCTCTGCCTCGCATGGCAAGCATGGCCAGCGCCAAAGTAATCCGCTTGATCGCGAGGGTATTTCTTTGCGTTCTCACCTTGTGGAGCGCGGCGCTGCATGCGCAAGGCTCCCGGCCGCTGTCCGCCCCCGTCGAGGGCGAACGCCTGAGCGACTGGCTGCTGCGCCAACCCGGCGATCCGCGCGCCTATCCCCCCGGCCTTGTCTGGCAAGTGCCCTCCGAGCGTGACGCCCAGGCCGGGCAGAAGCGCGAACTCCTGGTCTGGTTGGCCCTGTCCGAAGCGGCACCCGCTGCCTCGCGCGAGAACCTTGCGCAGATGATCAAGGCATTGCCCGCGACGGGCCGCGTGCCGGTTGCGCTTGCGGACGCACGCTGGCTGCAGGCGCACCCGAAGGAAGACCCGGTTCTGCACTACGATCATGTGGTCCTGTTGCCGGGGCGCCCGGGTACGGTCAGCGTCATCACCAACGATGGCAAGCGCTGCACGCTGCCCCACCGGACTGGCAGCGAAGCCCGCGACTACCTGAGTGCCTGCGAGCCCGGCCGCATCGAGCGCATCGATCGCGCCTGGGTGGTGCAACCCGATGGCGCCGTGCGCGATGTGGGCATTGCGCGATGGAATGCGCAGGCCCAGGATGAGGTGGCACCGGGTGCGCTGATCTGGGCGCCGGCGCGCGGCACGGGCTGGTCACCGCAGTTCTCGACCTTGTTGGCGCAATTTCTGTCGACACAGAGCTACGACACGATGCTGTCTGTCGATGCGCTAGCCAGCATCGAACCTGCCGCAGCAGTGACGCCCGCAGGCCCGGCACGGGATGCGATAGTCACGGCCAACGACTGGGGCGTTATAGGCCTCTTGCAGACGCCGACCGCGCGCATGGCGAATTCGGGAGAGGCGCGCTTCACCTACAGCCTCGTATATCCCTATGAACGCTACAACACCATCCTGCAGCCGCTAGACTGGCTGGAAGCAGGGTTTCGTTACACGAATATCCGCAACCGCTTGTACGGACCTGCAGAGCTCTCGGGCAACCAGACCTACAAGGACAAGAGCATTGACGTCAAGATCCGATTGTTCAAGGAGACGGCGATTTTGCCGCAACTTGCCATCGGGGCAACCGACATCGGCGGTACCGGCCTTTTCTCCAGCGAATACGTGGTGGCGAACAAACGCAGCGGCAATTTCGACTGGAGCCTCGGCATGGGCTGGGGCTACATGGCCAGCAGCGGCAACGTTCCCAATCCGCTGTCGCTGCTGGGCAAGAGCTTCAACACGCGCGGTGCAGCAACCGACCCGACAGGCGGCAATATCAATACCGGCTCCTATTTTCGCGGCACCACCGCCCTCTTCGGCGGCGTCCAGTACCACACACCCGCGGACAAATGGCTGCTCAAGCTCGAATACGACGGCAACAATTACCAGCGCGAGCCGCAAGGCAACAACCGCAATCAGTTAACGCCTTTCAACCTCGGCGTAGTCTACCGCTATGGCCCCGGCATCGATATTGCCGTCGGCTTGGAGCGCGGCAACACGCTGATGCTCGGCATCAACCTGCATACCCCGCTCAATAAACTTGACGCGCCGAAAGTGTCAGATGCACCCGTACCCCGGGTCGTTGCAACCCGCCCGACGGTTGAACCCATTTGGTCGGCCACCGCTGGCGACATTGTCGACATGACGAA
>CAXNGL010000173.1:0-6962 GCA_964201515.1 Burkholderiales bacterium | reverse complement strand
ACCCCATCCACTCCGGCAACGGCAGCGCCGATGCGGAACAGGCAGCGCTGGATGAAGGCCACCAGGTCCACCTTGATGGAGCCGTCGGCCTCGCGCTTCATCGCGGCGACTTCCTTCAGGCTGTGCTGTGTCACCGGCACCAGGTACTGGTCGCGAAGGAAGGCGATCTTGTTGTCGTCGAACAGCTTGGCCAGCGCGCGCCGGCGTTTCATGTGTGGTTCGCCGTCCAGCGTGATGAGGACGTTCTTCATCAGGGTTTCTTTGTTGATGCGGTAACCGCTTTGGAGAAAAGCCTTGGAGCGCAGCACCTCGGCGCACTCCTCGTAGTCTTCGATCAACGTCACGCCGGCGAGGGCGGGAACCTTGGAGTAGTCGGGTGATTCGAGAATGATGTCCATTGCTGCTCCTTGCTTGTCGGTGGTTGCTGCCGAAGTTACCCAGTTGGTGTGGCCGCGTCAAATGCGTGTCCTGATGTCGTTATCGCAATTCTCGCATCCGAATGCCTCCAGGCTCACAGGCGCGTGAAGCGGACCGGTACTTCGGTGTAGAGCTCATAGTGGGTGCTGGTGTCGCGCACCGGCGCGCGCTTGGGATCGAGCTGCAGTCCGGCTGCATAGAAGCGACGCGTCACCGAGACCATGGTGCCGTCCACGCCGATGGTGCCGGCCATGTTGCGACTGCCGGTCACCAGTGGACGCCCGGGACAGGAGTGCGCGCCGCCGCCGAAGGCGAGGCCCCAGGCGGGGGTGCCCGTGACCTTGCGATGGGGGTCGAACGCGTCGGCATGCGCGCCGAACTTGCCGACCTCCATGTTGGCCGGGATGAACAGCAGCGCGACGCGCTCGCCGGCCTTGAATGTTCGTCCCGTCGACAGCCGCACGTCTTCGGTGGCCATGCGGATGCGCGCCGGTGAGGCGACGGTGAGCCTGAGCGAGTCGAACGCCGCGCGGCGCAGGAACTCGGGGTCGCCCTCGATGAGTGTGCGGTCCCCGGGGTGCGTGGCGAACCAGTTCTCCAGGCGCAACAACAGCAGCACCAGGCTGCCCGCGGTGGTCTGCGAAGCCGCGATCAGGAAGGTACTCACTTCGCGCAGTGGCAACTCCTCGTCGGCGTTCCAGGCGCCGCCTTCGTTGACCAGGATCATGGACAGCAGGTCCTGTTCCATCGCGGTGAGGCTGTCGCCCCTGGCGCGCGCCGCGTCGATGGCGGCCTGTCGCCGCGCGCGCGATGCATTGAAGAATTCGGCCTCGAAAGCGGCGCGCGCCTCCATGCCCCTGCGCATGACCTCGGCGGGATCGTCGCGCGACCAGTCAACGGTCGCGCCGGCGGTGATCAGCTTCACCAATTGCACGAAACGGTCGGCCGACGCCTTGCTCTCGAGGCCATCGACGCCGGCAAGTGCGCCGGCGAGGCGATGCAGGCAGCGATGCACGAGCGGGATGAGGTCGGTATGGACGGCGCCATCGCCATCGCGGGCCTCCCGAGCGATCTCGGCAATCGAATGTTCCACCACGGGCAGGAGATAGCGGTCGCGCATGGCGGCCATGGCGGCGTCGTCAAACATGCGCGCCATGACGCGCCGGCGCTGCATGTGTTGCGCCCCGTCCAGCGTCGTGATGGTGCCGCGCATCATGCCTTTGCCGCTGATGGCGTAGGCACCCTGCACGAAGGTGCGCGAGCGCAGCACCTCGGTGATCTCATCATAGTTGTCCAGCTGCACCAGGTCGGCGATGGCCGCCGCCTTGGTGTAGTCGGGCATCAGGCCGGAAGTCTTTCCCATGTTCATGCCCTGGGCTTTCTGCGCAATGCCGCAACACGCGCATGCCAGTCGCGCGGCAGGCCGATGCGCTTGCTCACCGACGGGCCCTGGTCGTGGTTGTTGATGTAGATGCGCGACTGGTTGCGCCCCGGATCGCCGGCGATGACGATGGTGGTCCATTCCTCGCGCAGTAGCATGGGCAGCATGCGCTTGGGGTCGTTGGATTCGGCGTACAGGGCGGGGGCCGAGCCGCGGAGCACCAGTTCCGCCAGCGGCACTTCCTTGCCCGCCACGTGCAACTGATAGTGCTCCATGCTGCGCGCATCGATCTTGCAGTTGTCGAAGAGATACTTGCGGATCTCGCGCTTTCCCCAACCGTGGCCGGCAAAGGCTTCGGCCACCGACGGGCTCATGACGATGAGGGGATGCCAGCGCGAGAACACCAGCGCGGTGAATGCGTAGGGGCCCGCCGTCCCTTCCATGAAGCGCACCAGCGGCCAGGCCAGCGTCTCGGGATCGGTGCCACCGTTATAGATGGGCATGGACAGTGCGATCACGCTTTGCACCATGACCATGTTGTCTGCGGGCTTGAACCCGAGGTCCTCGCGCACCGGCGCCCAGCCGAGCTTGTCGATGGCAGCTTCGTTCTCGGCCAGCGCCACGTTGAAGGTGAATCCGATGCTGCCCTTGTCGGTGCCGCCCGGTCGAAAGCCCGCCACGTTCCGCACGAACATGCGCAGGAACCGCCCGATGGACGCATTGGCCTGGCGTCCCATCTTCATGTTGCCGGCCTCGGTGTTGAAATCGAGGGCAGCGACGATGTTGCCGCTGACCAGGATCAGGTATTCCCAGCCCGGCGTGGAGCCTGCATCGACGAGGCGGAAGTCCGGGTCCGCGATGGCCTCGACGACGGCCAGCAGCACCGGCATGTATTCGGGACGGCAGCCGGCCATGACGCCGTTGACGGCCACCGACCATACCGTGGCCTCGCGGAACTCCGGCGGCAGCACACCGAGCACTTCCTGCGCATCGCGATCGGTCCAGGCCAGGAACGCATCGACGAGTTCGAGCGTTGGTGGGGCGATAGGCAGGCCATCCGACCATTCCTTGTCGAGGAAATACTCCTGCACTTCGGCCAGCGTGCCGCTGAAGATGGTGTCGCGCGGCGCCGGTTCAACGGCCTGGGTGATGGTGGAAGGCATGTCGGTGCTCAGCGACGACACGATGGAGGGCAGCACCTTGTTCCAGATCTTGTCGGCCAGCTGGTCGTCGGTATCCATCGGGATCATGCCCGGGTATTCGGCGATGCTGGCATCGGGAATGCCCATTGCGCGCGCGGTGGCATGCGCCTGCTGCATGAATCCGCTGGAGATGATGGCGACGCCGGGGACGCCGGCGGCTTCCGCGATCTTGGTGGCCCGCAACACGGCGGGCGTGCAGCTTCCTCAGGCGCCGACGCCGACGACCACGGCGTCGAGCTTTTCCTCGCGCAATCGGCGCGGCAGGTCGGCGAGCACTTCACGCTCGTCGTGGCCGTGGATGTTGCCGAAGGCGGTGTGCGGGACGAAGGTGCTGCCCGGGAATTTTTCGGCAAGCCCGGCCTGGATGAGCGGGAACATCTGCTCGCCGCGAAAAATGTAGTCCCACAGGAAGCCGATGCGCTTGGCCTTGCTGTCGGCAAAGCGCGCGTTGAGCGCAATGGCCGTTTCGGTGGAGCGGCCGAGCGGCCAGACGACGTCGTAATGTCCCTTGTCCTGATGCATGGATTGTTCTCCGGTGGTCATGCGGTGCATGTTTTTGCGCTGAGGCCAAAGGCGGCCAGGCGTGTGTCGAATCCGGCGTGCAGGTGCTCCACAATTTGTGCGGCGGGCTGTATTTCGTGAATGCCCACTGCAGGCTGCCCGTCCGGCCGGATATCGCGCCAGATCTTGCTCTCGGGATTTCCCCGGTTCTTCTTGTACGGCTCGGTGACGAGCACGAGGTCGCCGCCCGCCCGCGGCCTCAGTGCTGCGACACCTCCGCTGGGTCACCCAGGGGCGTCATGCCCTGCTTTTCCATGATGGTCTGGATGACTTCATAGTAGTGCCAGCCATTGACCCGGGTGCGCCCGATGAACATGGTTGGCGTGGCGGTCACGCCGAGGTCGCGGGCCTGCGTCACGGCGGCCAGCGCGCGCTGGGAATACTGGCGCGCGCGCAGCGCCTGTCCCAGCTTGTCGGCGTCCAGTCCGGAGGTCTCTGCGGCCTTTTGCAGCGTTGCCACTTTGCCGATGTCCTCCCCTGCGTTCCACAGGCGCGTGAAAACAGCGGATTTGAAGGGCATGGAACGCCCATGATCAACGGCAAATTCCAGCGCCTCGAAGGCGAGGAAACTGTTTTGCATGCGGTCGGGAAAGCGCATCTGGGTCGTGTGTTCAGGGGACATTTCCTTCACCCAGTCCATCACGGCGGCGCGGCGCTTGGTCGCATCCGGGTTGTCATCGTAGGGCTTGCCGTCGGGAGGAGTCTCCGGGTGCAGCCAGTGCGGCCGCCACAGCACGCGCACGCCATATTCCGCGCTGAGGCGGTCCATCTGGTCGATGGTGATGAAGCTGTAGGGGCAGACGAAATCGGCGAACACCGCGACCATGAATTTGTTGCGGTCGAGCGGGGCTGGTGCTTCGCTGCCTGCTGTGGCACCCGTGGGTGCATTGGCTGGGGAATTCATGGGTTCTCCTCCCGTTGCGCGTCAGATGGCGCGTGCCATCGCCTGTGCGGCGGTTACCGCGATGCCTTCACCCGTGAGGCCGCCTTCCAGCGCGTCGGCGTCGAAAGACAACAAGGCGATGCGCGCGCCTTGTGGTCCGGCGCGCAACGGCGCGGGTGCCTCGTCCCCTTGCACATGGCGAAAGCCCGCGGGGCCAAGTTCTTCGCCGTCGCAGTGCACCGACCCGGCAAGGACCACTTCGTAGCGTCCGTAGGCCGCCGGTGCCGTTGGCATTTCTGCGCCGGCCGTCAATTCAATGACCAGGGCCTCCGGCCCCATGTCGGCCGGGATCAGCGACTGGATGCGGCTGCCCGGCTTGTCCTCGAGCGCGCTCCAGTGCTGGTCTTCCAGGTGGGCCACCAGCAGCCGGGCCTTGAGATTGATCTTGCGCCGGGCATCCCGATTCGCCATGGAAATCAGCCCCCCCGATTTCGGGTGCAGCACCAGCATGTCATGTCCCGGCGCGCAGGAGAACGGGCCGTAGGGCGTGTTGTGGTCGGTGTAGTGGATGGAGACGGGGCGCAGGTTCATCTGGCCGCGCGGCATGTCCATGCCACCGGCGATGAGCAGCTGGAATTGCGAGGTGAGGTGCATGTGCGCATATACCGCCGATGTCGGGTCGAAGCGAAAGCGTATGGCTTCCGGTCCGCCGTCGTCACCGTCCAGCATGACCTGGCACTGGAAAGTCAGGCCGTCGGTTTCGCTGGATTTCCAGGGAACCTTGGCAGCATCCACCACGTACTGCTTGAGCATGGCCGGTCCTCGTGCGATGGGCGGCAGGAACGCCGGCAGTCCAGTTGGGATCGCGGCGCTGCCGGCCGGGAATGGAAACAAGAATACACCAGTGCCGCCAGGGTGGCGGCATTGGTGGAGGGCCTTCGGCGGCGAACGGCGTGCAGCAAGGGCGGTTGTTTCAGAGCGCATAACAATGCAAGGGAACCCCTTTGGCAACTCGGCCCCTCGCGCTCGTGCGAAAATGCGCCGGCCTGCATCCATTCGGCGCCATGGCGGCGCGTGACAAGAAAGGGTCTGCTGCGTGTTCGACGGATTCACCCGCAAGAAGGTCAACGTCGGCGAGGTCGACATCAACTGCGTGTACGGCGGCAGCGGGCCGCCGCTCCTGCTGCTGCATGGCTGCCCGCAGAATGTGACGCAGTGGGCGAAGCTCGCGCCCCTGCTTGCCGACCGGTACACGGTGGTGTGCGCAGACCTGCGCGGCTACGGTGATTCTTCCAAGCCCAGGGACCTGCCCGACCATTCCAATTACGCATTCCGCGCCATGGCGCAGGATCAGGTGAAGCTGATGGGCGCGCTTGGGTTTGAGCGGTTTCACGTTGCCGGGCACGATCGGGGTGCGCGCGTGTCGCATCGCATGGCCCTCGACTGGCCGCAAAAAGTGCTCACCCTGTCGGCGCTCGACGTGGTTCCGACCTGGGCCATGTACAACAAGGTGACGCGCCAGCTCGCGTCAACGTTCTGGCAATGGTATTTCTTTCCGATTCCCGAGCCGTTTCCAGAGCTGGCGATCGGCGCCAATCCCGACCTGTTCTTCGAGAACTGCCTGGTGGTGTGCGGCACATCCGTGCTGGACAAGTTCGACGAGGAGATGGTGGCGGAGTACCGCCGCTGCTGGCGCGACCCGGGGATGATCCACGGCACCTGTTCCGATTACCGTGCGGGCGCCTCGATCGACCTCGAGCACGATGGCGCGGACCTGCACAAGAAGGTGGAATGCCCGATGCTCACGCTGTGGGCGGGGGCGGGGCTGGTTCGCACCTTCTTCGATTTCGAGAAGGAATGGCAGGCACGCGCAAGCGACGTGCGTTCTGTAGCCGCACCGGGGGGGCATTTTTTCCCCGAGCAGTACCCGCGGGAGACGGCTGATGCCTTGCTCGCGTTTCTCGCCGGCTGACCCGCCTGCGTTCATCCAACAAGGGAGATTCGAATGATCAAGGGCCTGCACCACGTGGCAATCTGTACCAAGAACCTCGACCGGCTGATGGCGTTCTATCGCGACAACTTCGGGCTGAAAGTGGTCTTCCAGCGCGAAACACCCGTCGAGCCGAACCCCGTGTCTGACGCGATCTTCGGGCTGGAGGGCGTGTCGTATCGCATGGCCATGCTCAAATCGTCCAATGTGTTCATCGAAATGTTCCAGTTCGCGACCCCACCGGGCAAGGATGGCGATCCGCGGCGTCCGGTGGTGGATGCGGGAATCACGCACACCTGCTTTAGCGTCACAGACATCCAGTCCGAGTACGATCGGTTGAAGGCTGCAGGCATGCTGTTTCACTGCCCGCCGCAGGCGCGACCCGGATTTGGCAAGGCCACCTATGGACGCGACCCGGATGGCAACGTGATTGAACTGATCGAGACCGATCCCGGGTGCCCGTTCGCCGCCTGATCTGAATCGCGACCAGCGGGAATGGCACTTACGTGAGGGTTTTTGGCTCGTCCA
>CAXNGL010000172.1:0-6987 GCA_964201515.1 Burkholderiales bacterium | reverse complement strand
CAACATGTCCATTGCCGCCCTGCCGCTCAGAAACCATTTTGATGTCCTCTCCGAACTCGTGCCGCTGTCCGGCAAGGTGGCGCTCGACGTGGGCTGCGGCGAAGGGCGCTTCTCGCGCCTGATGGCGGGCGCCGGTGCCCGCGTCACCGGCATCGAACCCGGACCGCAGCAGATTCGTCGCGCCCTGGCGCAACCCAATGTGGCCGGCGAGACTTACCTCGAAGGTTCTGCCGAGTCGTTGCAGATGGCGACCGGCAGCGTCGACCTGGTCATGTTCTTCAACAGCCTGCACCACGTGCCGGTGGCCGTCATGGACCGCGCGCTGGCCGAAGCGGCGCGCGTACTGCGACCCGGCGGCCTGCTCTATATCGCCGAGCCGCTGGCCGAGGGCCCGCAGTTTGAGCTGTCGCAACCCGTCAACGACGAAACCGGCATCCGTGAGCGCGCCTATGCAGCCATTGGGCGCGCCAAAGGCCTAGGCCTGGGGTTGGCCGAAGTCACCGAAACCCGCTATGTCGCCGACGGCAAGCACGCCAGCTTCGAAGCCTGGCGCGAGAACTCCATCGCCATCGACCCGGACCGCGCCCCGCGCTTCGATGCGCTCGACGCCGAACTGCGCCGTCGCTTCGAGTCCCTCGGCGAGCGAAAGCCCGATGGCTGGCATTTTCCGCAGCCAGTGCGGGTCAACCTGCTGAAGAAGCAGGCATAGGTACCCAGGATACCCGATAATAATGTCAGTATTTATTGGCTTCCATTCAATATTAGTAATGGCTATCTAACCAGACTGTCAATATTCAACTAGCTGCCTGATGCCCCTCGTTGAGGCTGGCGGGATCAAACATCCTGGAGCCGCCGGCGCACCGATTCGAACAGGCAGATGCCGCTGGCCACCGACACGTTCAGGCTCGCCACGCTGCCCAGCATCGGGATTTTCACCAGCAGGTCGCAGCGCTCGCGTGTGAGGCGGCGCATGCCCTCGGCTTCGGCGCCCAGCACCCAGGCCACCGCTTCCGGGATGTCCGCCTGGTGCAGGCTGATTTCGGCGCGCTCATCGGTGCCGACGATCCAGATACTGCGCTCCTTCAGTTCGTCCAGCGTGCGCGCAAGGTTGGTCACCATGTAGTAAGGCACGGTTTCGGCGGCGCCGCTGGCCACCTTGGACACCGTGGCGTTGATGCCGGCGGCGCGGTCCTTCGGCGCCACTACGGCATGCACGCCGGCCGCATCGGCCACCCGCAGGCAGGCACCCAGGTTGTGCGGGTCGGTGACCCCGTCCAGCACCAGCAGCATGGGCGGGCCGCTGACTTCGTCCAGCAGGTCATCCAGGGTCTTGGGCATGGCAAGAAGTTCGACCCGCGCCAGCACGCCCTGGTGCCGCCCGCCGCCCTGCATGCCGTCGATGCGTTGTGCAGGCACCCGCATCAGGCGCACGCCCGCCGCATCGGCAAGCTTTGCCAGATCGCGCGCACGCGCGTCGTCGCGGGCTTCGTCGAGAAACACTTCCTGCACGGACTTCGGGTCGGCACGCAGGCGCGCCAGTACGGCATGAAAGCCGAACAGGGTGCGCGCGAGCTTCATGGCGTTGGCTTGCGCCGGCGAAGCACTGCCGGGAGCCCGCTGTCGCGGTTTTGCGCCGGGGCTCGGCTGTCCTGCGTCTTGGCAGCACCCCTTGCCTTGAGTTCCTTGCTTGCCCCGGCGGCCCGCTTGCGGCCTTGCGACTCCCGCGCGCCCTTGCTCACGTCGATCTGCAACGGCATGTAGTCACCGCCGCTGCCCTTGTCCTGCTTCTGGTCCTGCTTCTCGTCCTGCTTCTGGTCCGGCTTCTTGCCCTGCTTCTTGCCCTGCTTCTTGCCCTGCTTCTGGTCCTGCTTCGCGTCGCGACCGTGCTCACGACCTGAAGTCACTGGGCTGGTTTGCCGGGGACGACTGCCCTTGTGCGTCGTTTGGGAAGGGCGCTCGACCTGCCGTTCGGACCCACTTCGCGATGCACCCTTGGCGGCGCCGGCCCCGGCCCCGGCCCCAGTCCCGGCCCCGGTCTCGGTCTCGGCCAGCACGAACTCGATACGACTGGTGTCCAGGTCCACGCGCGCGATGCGCACGCGCACGCGATCCGCCAGCCGGTAGCGCTTGCCGGTGCGCTCGCCCAGCAGCTGGTGCTTGGCCGCGTCGTAATGGTAATAATCGCTGCCGAGCTCCGACACATGCACCATGCCCTCGACGTAGATGCCATCCAGCGCCACGAACATGCCGAAGCTGGCCACCCCCGCAATCACGCCATCGAACTCATCGCCGACCCGGTTGCGCATGTAGTAACACTTGAGCCAGTTCTCCACTTCGCGCGTGGCCTCGTCTGCGCGCCGCTCCACCTGCGAGCAGTGCGCCCCGAGGTCCTTCCAGCTTCCCGGGTTGTAGCGCTGGCCTTCCAGCACGGCCTTGATGGCGCGATGCACGACCAGGTCCGGGTAGCGCCGGATGGGCGACGTGAAGTGCGTATAGGATTCGTAGGCCAGGCCAAAATGCCCGACGTTGTCAGGGCTGTATTGCGCCTGCTGCAGCGAGCGCAACAGCACGGTCTGCAGCAGCTGGATGTCCGGCCGTGGCTTGACCGATTCAAGCAGCTTCGCATAATCCTTGGCATGCGGTTCATCCCCTCCCTGCAGGTGCAGGCCGAATTCCTTGAGGAACTCGCGCAGCGCCGCCAGCTTCACCTCGGTCGGCCCTTCATGCACGCGGTACAGCGCCGGATGCTCGGCCCCACTGAGGAAATCGGAGGCGCAGACATTCGCCGCCAGCATGCACTCCTCGATCAGCCGGTGTGCGTCGTTGCGATGCACCGGCACGATGCGGTCGATCTTGCCGTCGTCGTCGAACACGATCTGCGTCTCGACGGTCTCGAAATCGATGGCGCCGCGACGCTGGCGTGCCTTGTGCAAATGGCCGAAGAGTTCGTACAGCACCTGCAGGCGCGGCACGAGGGGCCCGAGTTCCCGGGCCGTCGGGCCGTGCGGCGCCTCGAGCGCCTCCCAGACGCGATTGTAGGTGAGGCGTGCCTTGGAGCGCATCACGGCCGGATAGAACTTGTAGCGCTTGATTTCACCGTTGGGGCCGACGGTCATGTCGCAGACCATGCACAGGCGGTCTACATCGGCATTCAGCGAGCACAGCCCGTTCGAGAGTTTTTCCGGAAGCATCGGAATGACGCGCCTGGGAAAGTACACCGAGGTGCCGCGCTCGCGCGCGTCATCGTCAAGCGCATCCCCGGGATGAACGTAGTGGCTGACATCGGCGATGGCCACCACCAGGCGGTAACCCTTGCCTTCGTGCTCGGCCCACACGGCATCGTCGAAGTCGCGCGCCGTCTCGCCGTCGATGGTGACCAGCGCCATGTCGCGCAGGTCGATACGACCCTCCATGTCGGACTTGCGCACGGTCGGCGAGAGCTTCGAGGCCTGCGCCTTGGCCTTGGCCGAGAATTCGAACGGCAGCGCGTGCTTGCGCAGGGCGATTTCGATTTCCATGCCGGGATCGGTGGCGTTGCCGAGCACCTGCACCACGCGCCCGATGGGCTGGCGGTTGGCGTCGGGCTGGGCGACGATCTCCACCACCACGATTTCCCCGGCCGCCGCGCCATGTTCCTCGCCACGAGGAATGGCAATCCTCTGGCTGATCTTGCGATCCGCCGGCGTGACGTAGGAAAAATCATGCTCGGTCTGCAGCCGTCCGACCAGCGTCGCGTGGGCACGCTGGATGACCTCGACGATCTCGGCTTCGCGCCGGCCACGGCGGTCAACCCCCGCTTGCTTGACCATGACGCGGTCACCATGCAGGACCTTGCGCATTTCGCGCGGGCTCAGGTAATAGTCGTCGCCTTCTTCGTCAGGGATGACGAATCCAAAACCGTCGGGATGCCCTGCGACGCGGCCGGCGGCAAGGTCGATCTTCTGCGCCAGCAGGATGGTCCCCTTGCGGTTCCTCAGGATCTGGCCCTGCCGCTCCATCGCGCCAAGGCGCTTGGCGAAGGCGTCGAGTTCATTGCCATGGATGCCAAGGCGCTTGGCCAGTTCGCGGTCATCCATCGGAGCCCCCGCCTCCACCAGCGTCTGCAGGATGAATTCACGGCTGGGAAGCGGCTCTGCGTAGCGTTCTTTCTCGCGTGCGAGAAAAGGGTCTTTGCCACGCAACCCTTGGGATTTTGTCATCGTGAAGCTTTCAGGTAGAATTCGCCGCTCTTTGTGCTGTGTCCTGCAGCATACGCCGAGGTGGCGGAATTGGTAGACGCACCAGGTTCAGGTCCTGGCGGTGGCAACACTGTGGGGGTTCGAGTCCCTTCCTCGGCACCAGGTTTTTTCGCGGGGCAATGGCTGCCCATCGTGAAATTGGCGCTCCGGCGCCAAAGCGCGTGTCCGGCGCTGCCCGGATCGCCACTCGTACGTGAACCCGTTCACCCAAGGTCAGTGGGTGTCATGGCATCGTACTTCTCGAACGGCTGGTGGATCCAGGGGCTCTCGGGCAGGTAGCTCGCATAGAAATCAGGGACCACGTTCGAGCAGGCCTTGTACCAGATGACCGCAGTGCGCACTGATTTCAGCTCGGAGTACTCACTGAGCAGGTGGCGCTTGACCACATCCAGCGTGATGCCGGAGTCCACGAGGTCGTCCACCAGCAGCACCTGGTCACCCAGAGAATCGGTGGTCATGGTGATGTGCCGGGCCACCGTGATCTCGCCGCGCTCGGTGCCCGCATCGCCGGTATAGGAGCGCGTGGACATGATGGCAAGGGGCACCTGGAAAACGCGCGACAGCACGTCACCAACGCGCATCCCGCCCCGGGCGATGCATATGATCTGGTTGAATGTCCAGCCCGAATCACGAAGGCCTATCGCCAGGCGCTCGATCGCCGCGTGGTACTCGTCCCAACTGACATGCAGGTGTGCGGTCATGGACGCCGACCGGTCTCATGCATATTCATCTTGCTGGCCACTGAGACGGGCAATGCCGCTCGCAAGTTTCTTTTCAATTGCCATCGATCCTATTCGAAGGGATGGCGTCGCACGATGGTTTCATCGCGGTCGGGACCGGTGGAAATCATGTCGATCGGAACGCCCAGGATGTCCTGGATCCGCTCCAGGTAGCGCCGGGCTTCCAGCGGCAACCTGGCATAGTCGCGAATGCCCACGGTGCTGCCCTGCCATCCGGGCAGGGTTTCGTAGACTGGCTCGCAGCGCGCGGTGTCCTCGGCGCCAACCGGCAGCAGGTCGCACAGTTGCCCGTCGAATCGATAGCCCACGCAGACCTGAACCTCTTCCATGCCGTCCATCACGTCGAGTTTCGTTACGCACAGGCCCGACACGCCGTTGATCTGGATGGAGCGCTTCATCGCCGCCGCATCGAACCAGCCGCAGCGACGCGGGCGCCCGGTAGTCGCGCCGAATTCGTTGCCGCGCGCGCGCAGCATTTCACCGGTATCGTTTTCCAGTTCGGTCGGAAATGGCCCCGAGCCAACGCGCGTGGTGTAGGCCTTGGTAATGCCGAGCACATAGTGGAGCATCTGCGGTCCCACGCCCGCCCCCGCCGCCGCCGCACCCGCCACGCAATTGCTGGAGGTGACGAAGGGATAAGTCCCGTGATCGATGTCAAGCAAGGTGCCCTGTGCCCCCTCGAACAACAGGCTCTTGCCGGCGCGACTGGCTTCATACAAAGCCCGCGGCACATCGGTGACCAGCGGCGCGAGGCGGCCCGCGAGGCTCAAGGCTTCGTCGCGCGTGGCGGCGAAATCGACCGCCGGCGCACCAAGGTATTTGGTCAGGACGAAGTTGTGGTAGTCGAGCAGTTCTGCAAGCTTGGCCTCGAAGCGCGCCGGCACCAGCAGATCCTGCAGGCGGATGGCGCGTCGCGCCACCTTGTCTTCGTAGGCCGGGCCAATGCCGCGCCCGGTTGTACCGATTTTTTCACCGGCGCGTTTGGCTTCACGGGCGACATCCAGCGCCGCATGGTAGGGCAACACCAGCGGGCATGCCTCGGACAGGTGCAGCCGCCCTTCCAGTTTCACGCCTGCGGCGGCCAGCTCGTCCATCTCCTTGACCAGCGCCGTCGGCGACAGCACCACGCCGTTGGCGATATAGCAGCTTACAGAGCCGCGCAATATCCCGGAGGGCACCAGGTGAAGCACCGTCTTGCGCCCGGCTATGACAAGCGTGTGGCCGGCGTTATGCCCGCCCTGGAAGCGCACCACGCCTTCGGCATGGTCGGTCAACCAGTCGACGATCTTCCCCTTGCCCTCATCGCCCCACTGGGTGCCGATGACTACGACATTTCTTGCCATTCGCCTTGCCTATCCCATAACTTTGCGGCATCCGCGCCATTCACCGAATGGCCCTGGACCCCGGTACCGCGCCCGATTCAAGGGCGCGAACGCACCTGCCACTTGCCGTTCAATTTCTCCAACTCGCGATCGCAACCGAGTTCCGCGCGCGCCCCCTCGTGTCCGGGCAGGTCGACAATGACAACCTGGCCTTCAGCACGCAGCTTCCTCACCATTGTATCCAGCCCGGCATCATCGACGCACGGTGCGAGGATCGCGCCGGTTTCAGGCGGGATCGGGGCAAATCGAGCCAGGTCATACAGGTCCATGCTGAAGCCCGTGGCCGGGCGCGCGCGCCCAAACGCCTTGCCGACTTCGTCATAGCGCCCACCCAGTGCCACCGCATTGGCCTCGCCGGGAACGTAGGCGGCAAATACGACGCCGCTGTGATAGTGGTAACCGCGCAAGTCAGCCAGGTCGATGCTTACCGAGTAGCCCGCTTCGCCGCTCAAGCGCCGCAGGTCGGCCAGCGCGGCGCGAACCTCGGGATAGTCCGGCAGCGCGCGTTCGGCCTCGGCGAGCACGCCAGGATCGCCATACAGTGTCGGTAGCGCCCGTAGCGCCGCGCGCGTCTTCACGTCGAGGTTGGCAGTCATGTCCGCCAGGGCGGGAATATCCTTCGCCTCA
>CAXNGL010000171.1:0-7013 GCA_964201515.1 Burkholderiales bacterium | reverse complement strand
GTACCTGGGCATCTGTCTTGGCATGCAACTGGCGGTGATTGAGTACGCCCGAAATATCTGCGGCCTGGATGGTGCCAATTCGACGGAATTCGATGCGGACACGCCGCATCCGGTCATCGCTTTGATTACCGAGTGGCAGGACCGGGATGGCAAGGTCGAGCAGCGCACCGAAAAGTCCAACATGGGCGGAACCATGCGGCTGGGTGCGCAGGCCGCGCGCCTGGAGGCGGGAAGCCTGTCGCGCAAGATCTACGGCACCGATGTCATCAACGAGCGCCACCGCCATCGCTATGAAGTCAACAACCAGTACATTGATCGGCTGAAAGACAAGGGGCTGCGGGTATCCGGATTGACGCAAGCCGAACAGCTGTGCGAGATGGTGGAGCTTCCCGCTCATCCCTGGTTTGTCGGTTGCCAGTTCCACCCGGAATTCACGTCTTCCCCGCGCGCCAGCCATCCCTTGTTCAAGGCCTTCGTCGAGGCTTCATTGGCGCTGCAGGTTGAGCGCTCGAAAACCGCGATTGCCGCTTGATGGCGCGCGATCGAGTTCTGCGCATCGGCCGTGTATTCATCGGGCGATATCCTCGCCTGTTTGATGGCGTGCTCCTGGCGGCCGGCCCCGTCCGGCTGGGGTGAGCGGCAATGAAGCTGTGTGGGTTTGAAGTTGGCCTGCAGCACCCGCTTTTCCTGATCGCCGGTCCCTGCGTCATCGAGTCGCGTGAATTGGCCATCGAGACGGCGGGTCGACTCAAGGAAATTGCTTTTCATTGCGGCGTTCCTTTCATCTACAAGTCGTCCTTCGACAAGGCCAACCGCAGTTCGGGGAAATCGTATCGTGGCCCCGGAATGGAGGCAGGATTGAAGATCCTCGGCGAGGTGAAGCGGCAGCTGGGCGTTGCCGTCCTGACTGACGTACATGACATGGAAGAGATATCAGCGGCAGCTGCGGTGGTGGACGTGCTGCAGACCCCCGCGTTCCTGTGCCGGCAGACCGATTTCATTCGCGCGGTGGCGACGGCCGGCCGCCCGGTCAACATCAAGAAGGGACAGTTCCTCGCGCCAGGCGACATGAAGAACGTCGTGGACAAGGCGCGCGAGGCGGCGGCGGCCAGCGGCGCTGCAGACAACATCATGGTGTGCGAGCGTGGGGTATCTTTCGGCTACAACAACCTGGTATCGGACATGCGCTCGCTCGCAACCCTGCGCGAGACGGGGTGCCCGGTCGTGTTCGATGCCACACATTCCGTGCAGTTGCCCGGCGGACAGGGAACCGCGTCTGGTGGCCAGCGCGAGTTCGTGCCGGTGCTGGCGCGGGCTGCAGTCGCAAGCGGCGTGGCCGGCGTGTTCATGGAAACGCACCCGCATCCCGACAAGGCGCTTTCCGACGGACCCAATGCCTGGCCCCTTGACCGGATGCAGGACCTGCTCGGTACGCTGAAGGAACTCGATGCGCTGGTCAAACGCCGCGGATTTGATGAACAGAAATTGCCGGCCGCTGGCCGCTAGAAGAACAGTTACCAAAAAGGAGCATTCATGAGCTCAATCGTAGACGTGGTGGCAAGGGAGATACTCGACTCACGCGGCAATCCGACCGTGGAGGCCGATGTCCTGATCGAATCCGGCGTGATGGGTCGCGCTGCGGTGCCGTCGGGGGCATCCACCGGCAGCCGCGAGGCGCTTGAATTGCGCGACAAGGACGCGACGCGCTATGGCGGCAAGGGCGTGCTGCAGGCAGTGGAGAACATCAACACCGAGATTTCAGAGGCCATCATGGGCCTCGACGCGATGGACCAGAGCTTCATCGACCGGACCCTGATCGACCTCGACGGCACCGAGAACAAGGGGCGCCTGGGTGCCAACGCCTTGCTGGCCGTGTCGATGGCAGTGGCCAAGGCCGCGGCGGAGGAATCGGGATTGCCGCTGTACCGGTATTTTGGGGGCTCTGGCGCGATGCAGATGCCGGTGCCGATGATGAATGTCATCAATGGCGGTGCGCACGCCAACAACAGCCTGGACATGCAGGAGTTCATGATCGTTCCGGTTGGCGCGGCTTCTTTTCGCGATGCCCTGCGCTGCGGCGCCGAAGTGTTCCAGTCGCTCAAGAAACTGCTCGAAAGCAAGGGCCTCTCCACCACGGTCGGCGACGAAGGGGGGTTCGCGCCGAGCCTGCCCAATCATGAAGCGGCCATCCAGTACATCCTCGAGGCGATCGACAAGGCCGGCTACCAGCCTGGCGCGGATGTGGTGCTGGCGCTGGATTGCGCCAGCACGGAGTTCTACAAGGATGGGCGCTACATCCTGGACGGGGAAGGCCTGCAATTGAGCTCAGGCGAATTTACCGACTTTCTCGCCAGTTGGGCCGACAAGTACCCCATCATTTCCATCGAAGACGGCATGGCGGAATCGGACTGGGAGGGCTGGAGGGGACTGACTGAGCGGCTTGGGCGCCGCGTGCAACTCGTGGGCGACGACCTGTTCGTCACCAATACCAAGATCCTGCGCGAAGGCATACAGCTGGGCATCGCCAATTCGATCCTGATCAAGGTGAACCAGATCGGCACGTTGACGGAAACCTTTGCCGCCATCGAAATGGCCAAGCGCGCCGGCTACACAGCGGTGATTTCCCATCGTTCGGGAGAGACCGAGGACACGACCATCGCCGACATTGCCGTTGGCACCAATGCGCTGCAGATCAAGACCGGATCCTTGTCGCGCTCGGATCGCGTCTCCAAGTACAACCAGCTGTTGCGGATCGAAGAAGATCTCGGCGACGGCACGACGTACCCTGGCCGCGAGGCGTTCTACCAGCTTCGGGGCTAGCGGCGGCGGGGTAAGGCTGGACGTTCATGCGCTATCTCGCTGCGGCCCTGGCCATCCTGATACTCCTGCTCCAGTATCCGCTATGGCTTGGCAAGGGCGGGTGGCTGCGGGTATGGGATCTTGACCGGCAGGTCGCCCAGCACAAGGGGCAGAATGACAGGCTGAGGCGACGAAACAACGCGCTGGACGCCGAGGTCAGCGATCTCAAGCAGGGTTTTGAAGCAGTTGAAGAGCGCGCGCGCTACGAACTGGGAATGGTGCGTTCCGACGAGATTTTCTTTCAGGTTATCCCCCCGGTTCCGACCGGCGCGCCGGTCGCCGCATCGCCAGGCCCCGGCCCGGCCGCCGCGACTGCCGCCACCGCGACGGCGGCGAAGCCAGCCCCGCCGCGGTAACCCGGAATGATATCAATAGCGATATAGAAAATCTCTGTTGATGTACGTCAGTCGGGTATCTACTGATTGAATTCACAAGAACATAGCGACTGCAATATCGATACCTTCGTGAGGTGATTCATGCTCAAGAGACGCACCGCGGTCATTACCGGATCAACCAGCGGCATTGGCCTGGCTATCGCTCAGGCGCTCGCCGGGGAGGGGGCCAATGTGCTCTTGAACGGATTCGGCGACGCCGGCGAGATTGAACGGATTCGCTCGACCATTGCGTCCACCTTTGGGGTGCAGGCGCTGTATTCCCACGCCGACATGAGCAAGCCGGCAGACATTCGCGCCATGATGCAATTGGCAGCGGAGAAACTGGGTGGTGTGGACATACTGGTCAACAACGCCGGCATCCAGTTCGTGTCGCCGGTGGCGGAGTTCCCCGAGGACAAATGGGATCAGATCATCGCCATCAACATGTCATCCGCGTTTCACACCGCCAAGGCAGCCATTCCCCAGATGAAATCCAAGGGCTGGGGGCGCATCGTCAACATCTCCTCCGCGCATGGGCTGGTGGCGTCGCCGTTCAAGTCGGCCTACGTCACGGCCAAGCACGGCATCAATGGACTGACCAAGACCATTGCCCTGGAGGTGGCGAGGGACAGCATCACGTGCAATGCCATCTGCCCGGGATATGTGCGGACCCCACTGGTGGACAAGCAGGTCGATGACCAGGCGCGCGTGCACGGCATCCCGCGCGAGCGCGTGGTCAAGGAGGTGATCCTCAAGCCGCAGCCCACGCAGCGCTTTGTCGAGGTGGAGGAGGTGGCCGGAATGGTGGTGTTCCTGTGCTCGCCAGCGGGCATTTCCATCAACGGTGCGGCGTTGTCCATGGATGGCGGCTGGACGGCGACCTGATCGCAATGATTGACAACTGACACAAGGAGCAGAGGACGATGACCGTTCGTTGGGAAAAAACCACAGTCAATGGCAAGGAAATGCGCGTCTACGTCGGTGTGCCGCAACGCAAGGGGCCGCTGCCGGCAGTCGTCGTGGCGATGCACGGCCCCGGGCTCGATGAGCAGATGCAGGACGTGCTGCACCGTCTGCACCGCGAGGGCTATGCGGTCGCGGTGCCGGACCTGTTTCACCGCATACCTGCCGGCACCGAAATGATGGCGCGCATCGGCATGCTGCGCGACGAGGAAATCATTGCCGACATGAATGCCGCGCTGGCGCTGCTGAAATCGAAGGACGTCGGGATCACCCGCGCCGGCGTCACGGGGTTTTGCATGGGCGGGCGAGTGACCTATCTCATGGCCTGCGCCAATCCGGAGTTCAAGGCGGCAGCCACTTTTTATGGTGGCGGCATCATGAAGCAGTGGGGTAGCAGTCCGTCGCCATTTGACCGATCTGCGGAAATGCACTGCCCGCTCATCGGTTTCTTCGGTGAGGAGGACACCAATCCTTCGCCTGATGACGTGCGCAAGATCGATGCCGAGCTGATCAGGCTCGGGAAGTGGCATGAATTCCACATGTACAAGAACACGCATCACGCATTCCAGAACTTCCTCAATCCGGATCGTTATCGGGAGCGTGCGGCCCGAGCGTCGTGGGGGGAACTGCTGGCGTTCTTCACCGAGCACCTGAAACGCTGAACGAAGCAACGTCCGATACTTCACATCGAAACGGAGGAAACATGTCCAAGGAAAACATCGCCAAAGGGGCGGCTTTACAAAAGAAAATGTTCGGCAAGGACCATGTTCCACGGCCGCGCACGCCGGCCTGGGACGACTGGGCGCAGGGCATGCTGTTCGGGGAATTGTGGAGCGGTCCCAACCTCGACCTGCGCACGCGCAGCCTGATCACTGTCGCATTGCTCGGCGCCATTGCGCGGCCCGAGCAGCTGGCGTTGCACATTCGCGGCGCGATCAGCAATGGCGCCAAGCCGGTGGAAATCATCGAGGCGTTGCAGCACACGGGGCTGTACGCCGGCTGGCCCAATGGTGCGGCCAGTCTCGCCGTCGCTGAAAAGGTGCTGACCGAGATGGGTTTGTAAGTTCTGCTCAGATTCGAGTCGCAAATGGGGAGAGGGGCGAAACTGCTTGCCTAATGCGCGGCGAAGCAGGTTTAATTACAGGCTTGCTGGCGAGGATTGTCCAGCTGCGCCCGCTGCAGCTGCCGCCCGGACCCGGACCCGGACCCGGACCCCGACCCGGACCCGGACCCCGACCCCGACCCCGATCCCGACCACAACCTTCGTTGTTCTCAGTGCCTGGAAATGCATACGCGATCGAAAGGAAATCCCATGGGAAATATGGCCGTAGAAGACCGCTACTACAGTCCGGAAGAGCTGGCTGATATGTCGCCGGAACAATTCGTGGCCCTGCTGCGAGGCGTTTGCGCCTTGCCCGGCCGCGGCTATCTTGACCACCCGCTGGTGAAGAAGATCGAGGCGGGAACAGCGACGCTACCGCAGTTGCGCATGTTCGTGGAGCAGTTCTACCTGCATACGCGCAACATGATGCCGGCGTTCGGACACATGTCCAGCGTCTGCCCGTTCGAGGAGGCTCGCAATACCCTGATCAAGAACCTGGCCGAAGAAGCCTATGGCGCGGTGTCGGGCACCAAGGGTCATCCGGACATGCTGCTCGATTTTGGTGTTGCCATCGGCGTGGACGCGGCGGCGGCAAAGAAGAAGCGCCAGCTCCGCCCGAGCCGCAAGGTGACCGACTACTACGAATTCATGTCGTTCTGCCGCCCCTGGTATGTGCCGGTGGCCGCCATCGGTGCGGTGATGGAGGCGAGCACGCCGGACACCTTCAGCCGCATGGCGGATGGCTTCAGGAATAATTACGGTCTCAAGGACGATCAGCTTCTTTTCTGGACCATGCACGTCGAGGCGGACAAGGAGCACGGTGACGAGGGCGTGGAAATCGTCGAACGCTATGTCACCACGCCAGAAGCACGTGCACAGGTGATGGAGTGCGGCGTCGAGAATGCGGAGAACTGGTACGGCATGTTCGATATCCATCGGATGGCAGCTTGACCCGCCGCGGCGGGCATTGAGAGCGAGGAGCGGCACATGACATACGATTTATTGATCAAGGATGCGCAGGTCATTGACGGCACGGGCAGTCCGGCATTTTCCGGTGATGTGGCGGTCAAGGACGGCAAGATCGCCGAAGTGGGCAAGGTCACAGAAGGCGCGACGCGCGTCATCAATGCCCGGAACCAGATCGTGACCCCGGGATTCGTCGATATCCATACTCACATGGATGCGCAACTCCTGTGGGATCCGCTGGGTACTTCATCGTGCTGGCAGGGCATCACGACCATGGTGATAGGCAACTGCAGCTTCAGTGTTGCGCCGTGCCGTCCCGAGGATCGCTATACCGTATTGCACACGCTCGAGCGCGTGGAAGGGATGTCCCTCGCGGCGCTGACAGCCGGCGTGGACTGGTCCTGGGAGTCGTTCCCCCAGTACATGGACCGGCTGGACCGCAAATTGGGACTGAATGTGGCAACGCTGATGGGGTATAGCGCGGTGCGTCAGTATGCGATGGGCAGTGCCGCCTCGGACCGCGAGGCGACGCCGGAGGAAATCGCCAGCATGCAGGATATCGTGCGCGGCGGACTGAAGGCCGGCGCCTTTGGCGTGTCCTTCAACTTCAACAAGGGTCATTCGGGCGGAGACGGCCGGCCGGTGCCAAGCCGCCTCGCTACCTTTGAGGAAATCCTGTCCATCGCCGAAACACTGCGTGGCAGCCGCTCGGCGGTGATCCAGATCAACGAGAATCCGCGACAAGGCAG
>CAXNGL010000170.1:0-7032 GCA_964201515.1 Burkholderiales bacterium | reverse complement strand
TGCCGACGAACACCACTGACGAGACGATCCATTTCACCTGCAACGCGGCGTGGTCCGGCATGGCGATCAGCCGGAAGGCGGGCAGGCCCGGCCGCAGCACGATGTCGAGCAGGAACACGAACATGCGCCAGCGCACCACCGCCCACAGGATGGCGACCACCAGCAGGTTGGTGTGATGCGCCCCCTGGAAGTGGATCTCGACGAACAGGTAGGCCGCGGCGGCGAGGACGGCCCAGGCGCCCGCGTCGAGTGCCACCAGCCGCGCCGCACCGCGCGCGCGCAGCGGGTCCTCGATGCCGCCGGCACGCCAGCGGCGGGTGATGCGGCGGTAGGCGAGCATCACGATGCCGAGAACGACGATGGCGAGCAGGCCCAGCCAGAGATTGCGCGACGAGACGCCCGGCCCCTGGGTGGTGACGATCTGGGAGAGTGCCGCCTGCAGTTCGTCCAGGGCCATGGGCGCCTTGTCGATGACGGTGGCGGTGGCCTCCTGCAGCGCGGCCAGGCGCTGGCCGACGAAATGCAGGTCCCCGCCGACCCGGGTGGCTTCTTCGGCGGTCAGCGCGTGCGCCGTGGGTGCAACGAAGAGGAGCATGAGCGGCAGCGCCAGCATTGCCGCGATCCCCTTCAACGCGCGGCCGCAGCGCGATTGAAGCGCGCCCATGAACAGGGCGCCGCCGGGCAGGGCGCGCAAAAGCGGGGCGATGAAATGGGTGTGCGTCATGGCGTGGCTCGATCCAGTGATTGAGGTACCGTCGATCCAATGGAGTTGCGTGCGGATGCCAGTGTAGCGAAATCCCGGTAGCGCCGAGGCGGTATTGACTAACGAGGAAACACGAACAGCGCCGCGCACAGCAACGCGCCGACGCTGTACATGATCCATGTCTCGCCGATGAAGTAGGGATAGACCATCAGCGCGATGCCGATCCAGTACGGCCCCGAGTGCGAACTGGCCTTGCCGTAGCGATAGGCGGCGAAGCCGAAGATGCCGAACAGGAGCGAGCCGGCGATGTAGGCCACGCTGGGCAGCGTGAAGCCGGCGGATTCGAGGGCCTTGAGTTCATGCATGCGTTGGTGTTGCCAATGGTATTGCTGCGGCCGGGCGCACGCGCGATACCCAGAACACGCCGAACAGGGTGAGGCCGGCGGCGATCCAGCCATTGGTGCCGTAGCCGGTGATCTCCCCGCCCGGCCCGATGCCGACCAAGAGGCCGCCCACCCACGCGCCCACGCCAGTGGCCATCGACTGGATGGCCGCGTTGACGCTGAGGAAGGCGCCGCGTTGCGCCTGCGCGGGGACCGCGGTCTGCAGCGCCTGCAGCGGAATGCTGCGTCCGGACACCAGCACCATGAACAGTGGGAAGGTCGCGATGAGGGCGGCCAGCGGCAGGGGCGGCAGGTGGGTGACGAGCAGCATGGGCAGCATGGAGGCCGCCGCCACCCAGCGGAATACGCGGTGCTTGCCGAGGCGATCCGATAGCCGCCCGATGGCGCGCGCGGTGACCCAGGTGGCGGCACCGCCTGCCATGTAGATCAAGGCGATCTGCGCCGGATGCACGCCCTGGTTGGCCACCAGCATGGGCGAGATGAAAGGAATGATCAGCATGGCCGAGCCCATGACCACGCCGGTCATGACGAAGGCATCGATGTGGCGCTGGTTCTTCATCAGGGCGAACAGGTTGGGAAGCACCCGCGATATGGGCACCGGGGTTGTGGCCAGGTGCGCGGTGAGCGAAGGCACGATGCGCAGGGCAGCGAACCAGATGGCGATGGAGACCAGCGTTAGCAGGTAGAAGGGCGCCTGCCAGCCGAAGTGGGCGCCCAGCGCCACGCCGCTGGGCACGCCGGCCACCGCCGCCATGGAGAATGAGGTCATCACGATGCCGGTGGCGGCGCCGCGGCGCGCCATGGGGATGACATCGCCAAGGATGGACATCACCACCGAGGTCAGCACGCCGCTGGTCAGGCCGGCGAAGGCGCGCGAAAACAGCACGACGTTGAAATTGGTCGCCAGCGCACAGCCGAGGTTGGACAACGCAAAGAGGGCGAACACAACGAGCAGCAGGCGTTTCCGGTCGAATCGGTCGATGTAGGTGGCGGCGAGGAAACCGGAGATGCCCGCGCACCACGAATAGACCGACACCGCGGTGGCGAAGGCCGCCGGACCGATGCCGAAGGCCTGCATGATCTGCGGCCCGAGCGGCATCATCACCATGAAGTCCATGATCACCGTGAACTGCGTGAAGGCGAGCAGCCACAAGAGCAGGCGTTCGCGCGCAGGGGCAAGAACGGGCGTAGCGTCTTGGGTGCTTGCGGGGTGTGCTGGCTTCAAGGCGTTCCGGAAACGTGATTGCGCACGGTGATTTGCCGGAGGGTGGCTTGTCCGCTGCGCGAGGGTTCAAGTATAAGCGGGTATCGTCGCCGGATTTCACCTCGGAGGCGGATGTCGCTGTAACGAAGGTGATGCGTGGGCCATTTCCGGGAGAAAGCATGAAACGACTGCTCGAATCAATTGGGCCTGCATTCGCAGGCTTGCTGGCACTTGCGCTTTCCATGGTTGCCGGCGCGCAGGAGTTCCCTTCCAAGCCGATCCGCATCCTCATACCCTACACGCCGGGCACGCAAAGCGACGTGGTGGCGCGCATGATCTCCGTGCCGCTCACCGAACGCCTGAAGCAGCAGGTCATCGTCGACAATCGTCCCGGCGCGGGCGGCACCATCGGCATTGTGGCGCTCAAGCAGTCGCCGCCCGACGGCTACACCGTCGGCGTGCTGGTGTCAGCCAACGCCGTGCAGCCGTGGATCCGGAAGGACATGCCCTTCGACGTGCGCAAGGACTTCGCGCCGATCACGCTGATCTACTTCAGTCCGCTGGTGATGACGGTGGCCGACAGCTTCCCGGCGAAGAACCTTGCGGAGTTCATCGCTTATGCGCGGGCCAATGCCAACGCGAAGAAACTGTTCTTCGGCTCGACCGGCATCGGCACCACCACGCACCTGGCGGGCGAGCTGTTGAACCAGGCGGCCGGGATATCGGTCACCCACGTGCCGATGAAGGGCTCCCCCGAACTCTATCCGCCGATATTCAGCGGCGACCTGCAGGTCGCCTTCGATGGCCTTACCACGCCGCGCGCGTTCATCGATGCGGGCAAATTGCGCGTCATCGCGGTCACCAGCCGGCAGCGCATGTCCAGGCTGCCGCAGGTCCCCGCCATCTCCGAGACCTACGCGGGGTTCGACGTGGTGGCGTGGACGGGGTTTGCCGCGCCGGCCGGAACTCCGCGCCAAGCGGTGGAGCGCCTGACCTCGGAAATCCGGGCGATATTGAACACGCCTGATTTCCGCAAGCGCGTCGAAGACCTGGGTGTCGAGGTCGGTGGCATCACTTCCGCCGAATTCACGCAGATGATCCAGGAAAACTACGAGAAATTCGGCCGGGCAATCCAGGCGGCGGGCATCAAGCCTGAGTAGGCAGCGGTTGCAAAATAGATTCTGCGACCCCAGGTGTAGGCGAGCGTGGGGGCGGGTCCCCGCTCATATTGAACGCCAAGCGGGGCGCGCAGCGTCCGCCCGGGCACTGACGCGCACCGGGGCTTGACGCAGGTCAAGCGCGCCGCCTTCACGGCCCGCTATCGTGGCCCAATGGTCAGCCCGGTCGCATTCTCGTTCGACGCCTATTCGCCCAAGGAGATCGCCGCCCGCGTGGACGCGGTCTGCATGGCCAAGGCCAGCACACCGCTGCTGTCGCTGGTGATGCTCGGGCTGCTGGCCGGGGCCTTCATCGGGCTGGGTTCCCTGTTCTACGTCGTCGTGGTGAGCGACCCGACGCTCGGGTTCGCCGCCCAGCGCGTGCTCGGTGGCGTGGTGTTCTCGCTCGGCCTCCTGTTGGTGGTAGTGGCGGGAGCGGAACTTTTCACCGGCAACAACCTGCTGGCTATGGCCTGGGCGCATGGGTGCATCACCACCCGCGACGTGCTGAGCAACTGGGTGATTGTCGGGGCGTCCAATTTCGTCGGCGCGGCGGGCCTCGCGCTGCTGGTGTACCTGTCCGGGCATGCCGAGATGAACGGTGGCGCGATCGCCAAGACCTACCTGCAGATCGCCGCGGCGAAATCCGCGCTGCCGTTCTGGACGGCATTCTTTCGCGGCATGCTGTGCAACGTGCTGGTGTGCATGGCGGTGTGGATGGCGCTGGCCGGGCGCAGCGTCACCGACAAGTTCATCGCCATCGTCATGCCGATTGCCGCCTTCGTCGCGGCGGGATTCGAGCATTCCATCGCCAACATGTACTTCCTGCCGCTGGCCATGCTGCTGCAGGCGGGGGCCGGCGAACCCGTGCAGGTGGCGGGCCTGTGGCGCAACCTCGTGCCCGTCATCGCCGGCAACCTCGTCGGCGGCAGCGTGTTGGTGGCGCTGGTCTATACCGTCATCTATCGCCGCGCGGCGGAGTCGCCGGCGGAGTCGGCGGCCGGCTGGTCTTCGGCAGAGTCACAGACTGGCGGGTCTGCGGGGGAATCTGCTTCGCAAGCCGGCGGTTCTTCGGCGAGACGCCAGTGACGCGCGCAGCGGTGATCCGCAAGAACCTGTCGGCTCTCGCGCCGGCGCCGCACCTGCTCGACTACGCGGGCGAGCGGCGGCGGTTCTCCTGGGACGCGGTGCGCGCCGAGCTCGGCACCATGCCGGGTGGCGGCATCAACATCGCCTGGGCCGCGGTGGACCGCCACCTCGGCACGCCGGTGCGCGATCACGTGGCCTTCCGTTTCCTCGGGCGCGATGCGCACCGCAACGCACTACACAACGACAGCCGCCGCGACATCACCTATGCGGAACTGGCGCGGCTCACCAACCGCTTCGCCAATGCCTTGCGCAGCCTCGGCGCGGGGCGCGGCGATCGCGTGTTCCTGCTCGCCAGCCGCATCCCCGAGCTCTACATCGTGGCGCTGGGCGCATTGAAGAACGGCTCGGTGCTCACGCCGCTGTTCTCCGCCTTCGGGCCGGAGCCCATCAAGACGCGCATGACCATCGGCGCGTGCAAGGTGCTCATCACCACCGAAGCCCTGTACCGGAGGAAGGTGGCCTCGATCCGGGCGGAGCTGCCGCAGCTCGAGCACATCCTCCTGGTGGGCGAAGGCGGCGCGCGCACCAGCGTGCCGGGCACGCGCGACCTCGCCACCCTGATGGAGGCCGCATCCGACGCCTTCGAGGCCGAGAGCACGTCGGCAGACGATCTTGCGCTCCTGCACTTCACCAGCGGCACCACCGGCACGCCCAAGGGCGCCATGCACGCGCACGGCGCCGTGGTCACGCATTACGCTACCGGGCGCTACGCGCTCGACCTGCATCCCGGGGACCTGTTCTGGTGCACCGCCGACCCGGGCTGGGTGACCGGCACTTCCTACGGCATCATCGCGCCGCTCCTGCACGGCGTGACCAGCCTGGTGGGCGAGGCCGACTTCGATGCCGAGCGCTGGTACCGCCTGCTGCAGGACGAACACGTGAGCGTCTGGTACACCGC
The DNA here is from genome assembly GCA_964201515.1 of Burkholderiales bacterium. Lineage (GTDB taxonomy): Bacteria > Pseudomonadota > Gammaproteobacteria > Burkholderiales > SG8-39 > CAIYPG01. The sequence goes on along the minus strand of CAXNGL010000170.1, from coordinate 1,517 downwards.
GCCCACGGCCGTGCGCATGCTGATGAAGGCCGTGCCCGAGGTGGTGAAGAAGTATCGCTTTCCCGATCTGCGCTTCGTCGCGAGCGTGGGCGAGCCGCTCAACCCGGAGGCGGTGTGGTGGGGCGCCGAAGTGCTGGGACTGCCCATCCACGACAACTGGTGGCAGACCGAGACCGGCGGCATCATGATCGCCAATACGCCGGCCATGGACATCAAGCCCGGCTCCATGGGCCGTCCGCTGCCGGGTATCGATGCGTGCATCGTGAGAAAGACCGACGCCGGATTCGAGGAAGTGATCGAGGCCGACGTGGAGGGCGAGCTCGCGCTGCGAGTCGGCTGGCCGTCGATGTTCCGCGGCTACCTCAACCAGGAGGAGCGCTACAAGAAGTGCTTCTCCGGCGATTACTACCTCAGCGGGGACCTCGCGCGGCGCGATGCCGACGGCTACTTCTGGTTCGTCGGCCGCGCCGATGACGTGATCAAGTCCGCCGGCCACCTGATCGGGCCCTTCGAAGTCGAGAGCGCCCTCATGGAACACCCGGCGGTGGCCGAGGCGGGCGTCATCGGCAAGCCCGACCCGATGGTGGGCGAAACAGTGAAGGCCTTCGTGTCGCTCAAGGCGGGCTACACCGCGAACGATGATTTGCTGCTTGAGCTGCTCGGCCATGCGCGAAAGCGCCTCGGGGCGGCCGTCGCGCCCAAGGAGATCGCCTTCCTGCCCTCCTTGCCGCGCACGCGTAGCGGCAAGATCATGCGCCGCCTCCTGAAGGCGCGCGAACTGGGGCTTCCCGAAGGCGACACCTCCACGCTGGAGGGCGGCGCATGAGCGATCCCGCATTCAATCCGGTCGGCCTGCCCGCGCCCGAGGCGCTGGCGCTGCTGCGCGACATGGTGCGCATCCGCCGCTTCGAGGAGCGCTGCGCCGACCTCTACGGCCAGCAGAAGATCCGCGGCTTCCTGCACCTGTACATCGGCGAGGAGGCGGTGGCGGTGGGCGCGCTGCATGCGCTCGCGCCCGGGGACAACATCGTCGCCACCTATCGCGAGCACGGCCATGCGCTCGCGCGCGGCGTGCCGGCCGGCGCCATCATGGCCGAGATGTACGGCAAGCAGGAAGGCTGTTCGCGCGGCCGCGGCGGCTCGATGCATCTGTTCGATGCGAAGACGCGGCTGTTCGGCGGCAATGCCATCGTCGGTGGCGGCCTGCCGCTGGCAGTCGGCCTTGCGCTCGCCGAGCAGATGCAGGGCGGCTCGCGCGTGACCGCGGGGTTCTTCGGCGAGGGTGCGGTGGCCGAGGGCGCCTTCCACGAGTCGATGAACCTGGCCGCGCTGTGGAAGCTGCCGGTGGTGTTCTGCTGCGAGAATAATTTCTACGCCATGGGCACGGCGATCGAACGCTCGGAGTCGCAGGCCGACCTGTGCGCCAAGGCCGCTTCATACAACATGAAGACCCTGCGCGCCGATGGCATGGACGTTATTGCCACACGGGCGGTTATGCGCGAGGCGGTTGCCCACGT
>CAXNGL010000169.1:0-7034 GCA_964201515.1 Burkholderiales bacterium | reverse complement strand
GATATGGCGCGTCGCGTGAGCCTGGGTGCTCCCGTGGCGCTGGAGAAAACCAAGGAGGTGATGGTGCGCTCCAGCGGCCGCCCGCTGGAGGAGGCGTTCGCCATCGAAACCCAGTGCACCAAGGAGAATGCGGCAATGGACGATGCCAGGGAAGGCCCGCGGGCCTTCATGGAAAAGCGCCCTCCGGTATTTCGCGGCAGGGCGCCCAAATGAGCCTGCTCGCTGGCGTGCGCGTCGTGGAGATGGGGCTGTGGGTGGCGGGGCCGGCGGCGGCCGGCATCCTCGCCGACTGGGGCGCCGAGGTGATCAAGCTGGAGATGCCGCGTGGCGATCCGATGCGCAACCTGTTCGGCGCGTTGTCCGGTTCCAAGGAGGCGCGCTGCCCGCCGTTCGATCTGTACAACCGCGGCAAGAAAAGCATCGCGCTGGACGTGAACCATCCGGATGGCGTCGCGCTGGTGAAGCGCCTCATCGCCAGCGCCGATGTCTTCGTCACCAACATGCGGCCGCAGTTCCTGCAGCGCGTCGGGCTGGACCACGCCACGCTGCTGGCGGCGCACCCGCGGCTGGTGTACGCGAGCCTCACCGCCTACGGGCTGGAAGGCCCGGACCGCGATGCGCCCGGCTTCGACATGGCGGCGTTCTCCGGGCGCAGCGGCATGGCCGAGCGCGCCACGCCGCCCGGCGCGGCGCCCCCCATCCTGCCCGGCGGCATTGGCGACAACGTCACCGCCATCACCATGGTGTCGGGCATCATGGGGGCGCTGTATTCGCGCGAGCGCAGCGGTCGCGGCCAGCTGGTGTCGACCTCGCTGCTGCGCACCGGCATCTACAGCATCGGCATGGACGTCTCCACGCGCGTGGGCCTCGGGCGCATCGCTGCCGCCCCGTCGCGCAGCAAGCCGCAGAACCCGTTGATGAATTGCTACTGCGCGGGCGACGGCAAATGGTTCTGGATCGTCGGTGCGGAGTCCGAGCGCCATTGGCCGGGCATCGTCGACGCGCTGGGCGATGCGTCGCTGCTGGCGGACGCGCGTTTTGCCACGCCCAAGGAGCGCCGCCGCAACGCCGAGGCGCTGGTGGCGGCCATCGACGCGCTCGCTACGCGCCGCACCCGCGACGAATGGGCCGAGGTGTTCCGGCGCCACGACGTCTGGTGGGCGCCGATCAACTCGGTTGACGATGTGGTGAAGGATCCGCAGGCCATCGCCTGCGGCGCCTTCGTCAACGTGCCTGTGCACGCCGGCCAGCCTGCGCCCGGCAGTTTCAATGGCGTGGCGACGCCGGTGGATTTCGGCGCGACGCCGGCAGGCCCCGCGGGCCCGCCGCCGCGGGTCGGCGCGGACGCCGATGCGCTGCTGGCGGGGTTGGGCATTGGCACCGAGGAGTTGGCGCGCCTGCGTGCCAGCGGTGTCCTTGCGCCCGGCGTGGCAGCCGCGGTGGCGGAAGGGTCCTGAGCCATGGCCCCCACATTGAAGAACATGCATTCGCAGCCGCAGAAAATTCAGCCCATGCAACCCTTGGCTGGTGTCACGGTGGCCGATTTTTCCACCAACATGGCCGGCCCCTACGGCGCCATGATCCTCGCCCAGCTCGGTGCCAACGTCATCAAGGTGGAGTCGCCGCAGGGCGACGACTCGCGCGCCTGGCCGCCGTTCGTGGATGGGCTGAGCCTGACCTTCCGGCATACCGGCGCGGGCAAGCGCGGCATCGTCATCGACCTGAAGCAGCGCGAGGGCGTGGCAGTCGCAGCAAAGCTGATGGCGCGCTCGCAGGTGGTGCTGCAGAGCATGCGCCCCGGCGTCGCCGAGCGCATCGGCATCGGCGAGGCGGCGGCGCGCGCGCTCAATCCGGAGGTGCTCTATTACGATCTGAACGCTTTCGGCAGCGGGCCGGTCGGCAGCGCCATGCCCGGCTACGATCCGCTGGTGCAGGCGTTCTCCGGCATCATGCAGATGACCGGTCACGACAATGCCCCGCCGACGCGCTGCGCGCCCTCGCTGATCGACCTGGGCACCGGGCAATGGATTGCCATGGGCGTGCTTGCTGCGTTGCTTTCGCGGCACAAGGGCCAGCCGGTGGCGTCGCTGGAGACGGCATTGGTGGATACCGCGTTCAGCGTGGTGCCCTATCAGGCGAGCGCCGCCAGGCTGTCGGGCCAGCGGCCGCCCAAGGCCGGCTCCGGCAACCCGATCGCGGCCCCGTACCAGTGCTATCGTGCCCGCGATGCCGACCTGATGATTGCCGCCCCGAGCCAGCGGCTGTGGGAGATCGTGGTGCGCGTTCTCGAAGCCCCCGCGCTGCTCGAGGATGCGCGCTTTGCCAGCGTCAGTATGCGCAGCCAGAACCTTGCTGCGCTGGAGGCCGCGCTCAATGCAGTGCTGGTCACGCAGGATGTGGCATTCTGGATTACCCGCTTCACCGTGGCCGGCGTGCCGGTGACGCGCGTGTGCGGACTGGAGGAGGCGGTGGCCGGCGATGTCGCGAAGGAGCGCGGCACCTTCATCGACTGCGATGGCGTGCCGCTGGTGCGCCTGCCGTGGCTCGCGGACGGCGCGCCGCTCCCATGGCGTAGCGCGGCGCCGCGCCTCGGCGAGCACAGCCGGGAGATCCTCGCCGAGCTGGGCTACGACAAGGCGCAAGCGGATGCATTGCTTGCCTGTGGTGCCGTGGTTGCTGCGGTGGCGGAAAAGAAGGCCTTGATCAATTAGGAACGAGCCGAGAAAGAAGTTTTTCAACGTAAGGTCACAGGGGTATGTTTCCCCGTATTTTTTGCGGTTTCTTTAGTCGTGCAATGATCGCTTTTTCAATGTGGTCCCATCGTCCAACCTGGAGATAGTCATGAACCTGAAACAACTGCTGGTGCTTCTGGCGTCCGGCGTCGCGCTTGTCGCCGGCATGCAAACTGCGTACGCGCAGGGCGCTTTTCCCAACAAGCCGGTGCGCATCATCATCGGCTTCGGCCCGGGCAGCGGGACCGACATCCTGTCGCGCCTGGTGGCCGAAGAACTGCGCATTGCGACCGGCCAGCCCTTCCTGGTCGACAACCGTCCCGGTGCCGGTTCGGCGATTGCGGCGGTGGCGGTGGCGAAAGCACCACCGGATGGCTACACGCTCTTTCTCACCTCCAACTCGTCGCATTCGGTGAACCCGCACATCGTCAAGAACCTTCCCTACAACGCCATCACCGATTTCACGCCGATCGCAGGCCTCGCCACCTTCCCGTTCACACTGTCGGTGAATGGGGACATCCCGGTGCGCACGGCGCAGGAATTCGTCACCTGGGCGCGCGCCCAGCCGGCCGGCAAGCTCAACTATGCCTACGGCACGCCGGCCGTGCTGATCATCGCCGAGTCGTTGAACCGGACGCTGAAACTGGGTGCTACCGGCATTCCCTACAAGAGCAGCCCGGATGCGCAGCGCGACGTCATCGGCGGGCAGGCGCAGTTCCTCATCGCCGACCTCGCATCGGCGCGTGCGCACCTGCAGTCCGGACGGCTGCGTGCCCTGGCCGCGACCACCGGCAAGCGCACGGCGCTCGCCCCTGACCTGCCCACCATTGAAGAGGCGCTGGGCTTGCGCGACTTCGATCTGTCAGCGTGGACCGGGATGTTCGGGCCGGCCAGCGTTCCCAAGGACGTCGTGGACAAGTTGTCCGGCACGGTGATGCAGGTCATGGCCAAGCAGGAACTGCGTGACAAGATCACCTCTGCCGGCGCCGAGCCGACGCCCACCGATGCGGTGGCTTTCACTGCGTTGGTGAAGCGCCAGCTGGACATGTGGGGCCGCAAGGTGGCCGAAGCCGGGGTCAAGCCCGAGTAGTCGTGCGGGCGAAACATTCCCGGCGGTTTGCTGTGGCGATTGCTGCACCCGCATGCTCGACGTAACTGCGCTCGCCAGGACCCCGTTCGCGGGGCCGCGCTCCATCCTGCGCGTGATCCAGCTGCTGGCAAAGCTGGGAGCTTTTCCGGAGGGGCAGACCCTGGCCCAGCTGTGCCGCTCCCTTGCAGTGCCGAAGACCACCTTGTTTACGTTGCTCAAGGTGCTCGAGGGCGCCGGCTACCTGGTCAACGACGACGGCGTATATCGGCTCGGCCCCGAAGCAGTGGCCCTGGGGGCGCTGCTCGCCGAGAACCCGAAGCGCAGTTTTCCCCATTGCGCCCACGGAGTGCTGCAGGCGCTGTGCAGGAAAACGGGTGAAACCGGGTTCCTTGCGGTCCTCTCGCCGGACCGGCAGCACTGCAAGTACGTGGCCGTGATCGAAACCGAGAACTGGCTGCGCTTCAGCGTCAAGCTGGGTTCGCAAAAGCCGGCCTACGCCACCGGCAGCGGGCGGGCCATGCTCGCCTGGCTTCCGGCGGACGAGGCGAAGCTGCTGATCGAAAAGTTCAAATTTGAACGCTTGACCGGGAAGACCATCGCTTCCCGGCGTGCATTGCTGGCGAGCCTGAAGGTGGTGCGCGAGCGCGGCGTGAGCATTGTCGATAGCGGCACCGTGCCGGGGGTGGCATCCGTTGCAGCGCCGATTTTTGCGGCGGACGGCCGCGTGACCGCCGCCCTCAGTGCCGGCGGTCCGAGCGCGCGCATCGGCGAGCGCATGGAGGCGGTGGTGGTGGCGGTGCGCGATGGCGCCGAGGAGATCTCCAGGATCCTCGGCTATCGGGGTGAGTGGCCGCTGGCCTGATCGTAATGGCCGCGCTGCGAGCGCACTGCGAGCGCGCACCGGTGCAGCGGCACTTGCCTGCAACGGCCGCAAATGGCCACAATGAATACTGCTGTATTGGAAAGGTAGTCTAATACCATCGTACGTACACGTATTAAATACTGACATCGATATATTCTTCTTCATGTCCATCCCGGAATGCAGTAGCATGCGCCCATGAACATCACACCCTTCAAGATCGACATCCCCGAGGTCCTCCTCGAGGACATGCGTCGCCGCCTGCGCAGCACGCGCTGGGCGGACGACTTCGGCAACGAGCAGTGGGCCTACGGCGTCGAGCGCGGCTGGCTCGAGGCCATGGTCAAGTACTGGGCCGATGACTTTGACTGGCGCGCCCAGGAAGCGGCGATCAACCGTTTCCCGCAATTCAAGGCCGTCATCGACGGCGTGCCCATCCACTTCATCCATGTGAAGGGCAAAGGAGCGCCCGGCATGAAACCCATGCCGCTCATCCTCACCCATGGCTGGCCGTGGACGTTCTGGGATTGGAAGGACGTGATCGGACCGCTGTCGGACCCGGCGGCGCATGGCGGCGATGTCGCGGATGCGTTCGATGTCATCGTGCCCTCCTTGCCGGGCTATGGTTTCTCCGAGCCGTTGCGCACCACCGGCGTGAGCGCGGCACGGGTGGCCGAGCTGTGGGTGAAGCTGATGGCCGGCCTCGGCCACGAAAAATTCGCCGCGGCCGGTGGCGACTGGGGTGCCATCGTCACGGCGCAACTGGGGCACGCGCATGCCGAGCACCTGTTCGGCATCTACCTCACCATGGCGCGCCTGCCCGGCGTCGACCCCAGCACGCTGAAGGAAAGCGACTTCGCGCCTGACGAGGCGTGGGTGTGGGGGCGCTTGAAGGAAGCCACGCCGACCATCATCAGCCATTCGGCAGTGCACATCCATGACCCGCAGACGCTGGCCTATGCGCTCGCCGATTCACCAGTGGGCACCGCGGCCTGGCTGTGGGAGCGCCGTCGCGCCTGGAGCGACTGCGGCGGCGACGTGGTGGGCAAGTTCGGGCGCGATTTCCTGTGCACCACGGCTTCCATCTACTGGCTCACCAACACCATCGGCACGTCGTTCCGTCTCTACAACGAGACCTTCACGCGCGGCTGGAACCTGCAGCACGACCGCAAGCCGTCCATTGCCGTGCCCACGGGGTTCGGCATCTCGCCGAAGGAGCTGCGCATGCTGCCCAAATCGTGGTGCGCGGAGCGCACCAACCTGCAGCGCTGGACCGTATTCCCGAAGGGCGGGCACTTCGCGCCCTCGGAACACCCGGAGCAGGTCATTCCGGAATACCGGGCGTTTTTTCGCGCGCTGCGCTAAGGCCGCAACGGCACTTCGCACTCGCGTAGCGGGTGCATGGCACTAGAATGCTGTTGGATCAGAGGATCGGAAGTCGGGCCCCAGCGCAGGCGCCGCTCATCCCCGTAGAATTGAAACGAGATCGATTGAGGAGTGGCGATATGGATAGTCGAATCACCGCGATGTTCGAGCAGGCCGACCGGGCGCTGAAGCAGCCGGGGCGCAACCTGTCCATCCATCCGTTTGTCGAGGGCGTGGCCAACGGCACTCTGTCGCGTGACCAGGTCCGTGTGTGGGCCGAGCAGACCTACCTCTATGTTGAGGCGGTGGTGCCATGGATCGGCGTCGCCTACGGCAACTGCGACAACGCCGAGGCGCGCAGCCACATCTGGGAGAGCCTGCTCGAGGAGGCCACCGGGCAGTTGTCGGGCACCAAGCCGCATCCCGAACTGATGGCGGATTTCGCCGAGGCCATGGGTTCGCCGCGCGCCAAGCTTTCTTCCAACGAAGCGCTGCCGGGCACGCGTGCCATGTTGAACCACTGGGAGCTGTCGCTGTGCCATCGCCACTGGACCGAGGGCCTCGCCGGCATGGGCTATGGCGGCGAGCGGCAGATCCCGGTCACCTTTCGCAAGGTCTCCGACGGCCTGAAGAAGCACTACAGCCTCGATGACAAGGCGCGTCTCTTCTTCGAGATGCACATCAAGGCCGACGAGGAACACGGCGATGAATCGCAGAAGGTGGTGGCGATCGGCAATCCCAGCGACGCTGGCCTGAAGCGCGTCTACAACACCATCCTCGGCACTGCCGAGGCGTTGTGGACCTGCTGGATGGCGTACGAGAGTGTGCCCGCACGCAAGTAGAGGGACCGCGCCGCCTGCTCCGCAGGCTCGGCGTCGCTGCTTGAGGCGGGACCGCGCCGCCTGCTCCGCAAGCTCGGCGGCGCTGCTTGAGGCGGGACCGTGCCGCCTGCTCCGCAAGCTCGGCGGCGCTGCTTGAGGCGGGACCG
>CAXNGL010000168.1:0-7076 GCA_964201515.1 Burkholderiales bacterium | reverse complement strand
GACCACACCACGTCGATGGCCGCCTGCCACGTGGTGGCGGACCTCTTCAAGTGGACTGCGGAGCATCCCGAGGATCGCGACAGGCTGACCGACCTCGGGTTCCTGCGCCGCGCGTGCAATGAATCGTTGCGTCTGCACCAGGTGACCGACCCCGCCACCAACTGGCGCCATGCGCGCGAGGACGTTGTGCTCAAGTCGGGCCGCGACATCAAGGCTGGCGATCGGGTGGCGCTGTGGTACGGCGTGGGCGGCATGGATGCGGCCTACTATGGGACGGACGTGGCAAGCTTCAACCCGCGGCGCGTGGAGTCCGGCAACCTGCGCCGACCCTACGGGTTTGCCTTTTCCGGGGGCTCCAAGGTGTGCCTCGGCCTTGCGCTGGTGGCGGGATCGGGCGGCGAGGAGGATGCGCGCACGGACGATTTTCGCGGCGACCTGCCGCTGATGATGCAGGCGTTCTTCGCCGCGGGCATGCGCCCGGATCCCGAGCGCCCGGCAGTGCCGCGCTCGCATGTGCACGCCTCGCCCGGCGATGCGCGCGAGATCCTGATGTGGAAGGCGTTCCCGGTGATTTTCGACGAGCCGGGAATCGAGCTGGAAAACGACTCGGGAAGGAAAACGAAGTGAACTTGAAGGGAAAAGTCGCCTTGATCACCGGCGGCGCCAAGGGCATCGGCGCGGCCACGGCGCGGCGCCTGGCGAGGGCGGGGGCGACCGTCTGGGCGGCCGATGTGGACGATGCCGGCGGTCACGAACTGGAAAAGGCGCTCGGTGCACCGCATCGCTCTGTGCATCTCGACGTCACCGACGAAGCTGCCTGGGCCGCGCTGGTGGCCGGCATAAAGGCCGCGCACGGCGGCATCGACATCGCCTTCTTGAACGCCGGCATCATGTTCCGGCCGCGCGGCGCGCCGGCGCTGGGGGATGACCTCATCGATCTCGTGACCAGGGATTTCAATCGCTACCGGCGGGTGATGGCGATCAACACCGATGGCGTGCTATTGGGCGCGCTGCAGTGCCTGCCCGCCATGGCAGGCAGGGCCGGGGCGCACATCGTGGTGATGTCTTCCGACAGCGGCCTGCGGGCGCATCCGTGGGACCTCGCCTACGGCATGTCAAAGCGCGCGCTGCTCAGCATGCTGGAGACGCTCGCACCGCTGTATGAAAAGCGCGGCGTGACCATGACGGCGATCTGCCCTGCCGGCGTGGACAGCGGCATCTCCCCCGCGGATTTCAAGGCGCGACGCATCGCGCAGGGGCAGGACTACGCGTCGACTGACTTTGCAGCGGCAGCGGTCGAGACCATGTTGCACGAGGGTAAGCCCGGCGAGGTGTGGATGGCGCGCCACCAGGACCACGGCTTCTGGGTGTACCCGCTGCCGGGCGTGCCGGCGCAGGTGGATGGCATGCCCGGCAAGCCGAAGATTCATCCCTTCGTTCCGCTGTAGGAGAGGCGGGGCTGAATACCCGGGCATGGCCGCGGCCGGGCTGCCGGCTGCCAGTATCATCCGCAGTTCAAGTGCTGAAGGGAAAGCACGGCGATGCAATGCGAAAGTGCGTGGGCGTCTTTCTTGTAGTGTGCATCGGGGGATGCATATGCCAACAGAGGAATGTCGATGACCATGGCCCCGAAGTGGAACTGCGTGCTGGAGGCAAAAGCGCAGGTCGGAGAGTGCCCCATTTATGCGCATGAGCAGCATGCCGTGTATTGGGTAGATGCCTACGCCCCGTCCATCAACTGTCTCGATCTACGCACGGGAGCAAACCGCAGCTGGAAGCTGCCGCGCACGATCGGCAGCTATGGCCTGGCCGCGGACCTGCGCTCCTGCGTTGCTGCACTGGCAGACGGGCTCTACCGTTTCGAGTTTGCATCTGGTGCGTTGACAAAGCTTCACAACGCCCCCTACGACGTGAAGCATTACCGATTCAATGACGGTCGCGTTGATCGGGCGGGGCGATTCTGGGTGGGAACGCTACGCCGCTTCTCGTCGCAAGAGCCGGAAGGACGGGGGGCCTTTTGGCGAATGGAAGGCGAACGGCTCGTGCGTGCAATCGACGGCGTGACCATCGCGAACGGAATAGCCTGGTCGCCGGATGATCGGACCATGTACATCGCGGACCGGCCGAACTGGCAAATTCTTGCATTCGACTTCGACATTGCGAACGGGGCTGTGAGCAACCGCCGCACGTTCGCGCGCGTGCCCGAAGGGATCATTCCGGACGGCGCGGCTGTGGATGAGGAGGGTTGCTATTGGGTGGCCCACCCTCGCGCCGGCAAGGTCGTCAGGTATGGACCGGGCGGCGATTTGCTGCGGGAGATTCCCACGCCGGTGTCCTGTCCCACTATGGTAGCGTTCGGCGGGGAGTCCTTGAAAACACTATTCATCACCAGCGCGCGGGCGTTGCTGACCGGGCCAGGTGAGCTGGACCGCGAACCCCAGGCCGGCGCAATTTTCAGCCTAGAGGTCGAGGCGCGCGGAGTATCCGAGCCGCGGCTCAAGTGATCCGAGAACGAGTCATTGTCGTTCGAGGTGCAACGGTACTCATCGGCCCGCCGGGCCGATCCACGTCTATTTTCCTGGAACTATCGGAGCGGATCCAGTCAAATTACTGTGGACTGTCACGCCGAATCACATAGCCGGCGGCCTCGCGATCCCACGTGTCCGGGGGGAGGCCAGCTTCAATCAGCTTGTACTTTTCCACCTTTCCTGCGGGATTGCGGGGCAGCACCGGCACGAATTCAATGTACCGGGGCATCATGAAATAGGGCATTCGTCCCCTCAGCCAATCCATGATTTCGGTGGGCGTCGGTGTTGTGTCGGGCTGGGTAACAAGCACAACGCGAATGTCATCCTCGCCCTCTCGCGCAGGAAATGCCAGCGCTGCACAATCCGCGATCTCGGGGTGGCCGAGAATGATGTTTTCAACCTCCATCGGGGACACGTTTTCCCCACGGCGGCGGATGCGGTCCTTGTGTCGATTGGTAAAATAGAAATAGCCGTCTTGATCCTGCTTGCCCCAGTCGCCCGTCTGGAACCATAGATCCTGAGTGACACGCGCAGTTTCCTCGGACTTGTTGACGTAGCCCTTCATCATGATTCCGGGAAGCTTGGGCCGAAGCACGATTTGTCCGGGCGTGCCAATTGGTACGTCAAGGCCGCGCTCATCGACGATGCGTGCTTCCCAATCCTCGTGAATGCGACCGCAGCTCCCGGGCTTGCGGTGCGGGTAGCGCGTGTAAATCGGTAACCCCACCTCAGTCATGCCGTACGCTTCAAATAGACGCACGCCAAAGCGCCGCTCGAACTCCGGGTCGTGGTTCGCGTTGTACATGGCGCGTAGTCGGTGTGCACGGTCGTGGGGCCCTGGCGACTGCGCCATCAGCATGTTTGGCAGCGTAAAGATGGTGTGCGCTACCGTTGCATTGCACTCGGTTACCTCCTGCCAGAAGCGACTGGCGGAGAAACGCGTTCCAAGCACGTACTCGGCGCCAACCATCCAGGCTGGAAGCGCCCCAAGACGGCTGGCAAGTCCGTGGAATAGCGGCAGGTTCGTGAACAGTACGTCGTCGCGGTTCAGGCCCACGGCCCGGAGGAACACGCATGAGGAGTAAAAGTACTGGCCGTTGGGAATAATCGCACCCTTGGACGGACCCGTGGTGCCGGAGGTGTAGGAGACGCAGTGTACGTCCTGGAAATCGAGTGGTATCTCAGATGGGCCACCGCGCGCTCGTCCCCGTTGGCGCAAATCCTCGACGCTCATTACGGATGGCAGCCCCTGACGCAAAGCGTCGGGAACTTCGTCCTCCACAATCGTCACGAAGCGAAGCTTCCTGCGGCGGCGCTCGCTTAATTGCTGAACCACGGGCAATAGCGCGGCAGTTGTGACGATTCCGATTACATCCGAGTCTTCCAGCACATACTCCAGAAGGAGGCTGGTGAAGTTCGGATTTGTTGGGACGCTTGCCCCGCCAGCCAAGTTGATCGCCCACCATGTAAATATGAAATACGGGTGGTTGGGCAGGAATAGTGCGACGCGCTCCCCTTTTGCCAGGCCGAGACCCAGCAGCCCGCAAGAGAGGTCGCGTACTAGCGCATTCGTTTCGCGGAACGACCAACTGAGGTCGCCAAATCGCATGTACACCCGGTCACCCTCGCGCTGCGCACGCGCCTCCAGTATGGGACCAAGCACGCGCTGCAGCAGGGGGATTTCTGAAATCGTGTCGAGGTCAAGAGGTCCGTCGATTTGGCTCATTTGCTGTTGTCAGTTCACTTTGATATTGGCCTTGCGTACGACTTCCAGCCATTTGTCGAAATCGGTCTTGGCCAGGCTGGATACCTTTTCCGGTGTGCCCGGAGTAGGCGCTGAGCCGGCTGCTTGAAAACGCTGAATGACTGTCGCGTCAGTCAACGCGCGATTCATGACCTCATTCAAGCGTGAAACGATTTGTGCCGGTGTACCCTTTGGTGCCATCAGACCAAGCCATACGGCTGCGTCCATGTCAGTGATGCCTTGTTCGGAAAACGTCGGCAAATCGGGGAGAAAGGACACGCGCTGAGGGGCGGTGACTGCAAGCAAACGAACACGGCCATCGCGTGCTGCCGGTATGGCTGTGGGTGGCACGTCGAAGTACATCTGCACATGCCCCCCTACCAGGTCATTCACTGCTTGACCTCCGCTTTGGTATGGCACATGAGTGATGTCCAGCCCGGCCTTTAATTTCAAGAGTTCCAGGAGCAGGTGCGCAGTCGCGCCCACTCCGCCTGATGCGCCGGCAAGTTTCCCGGGGTTTGCTTTGGCATAGGCAATGAGTTCCGCAACATTCCGGGCGGGCACGGATGGATGTACCTCCAGGATCATGGGCGTGATGGAGAACAGCCCGATCGGCTCGAAGTCGCGTGGGGCGTCAACTTCCCTGTTGCCGCTCAGCGCCTGGCCGGTGATCATGGTTGATGCCAGCACCAGCAATGTATGTCCGTCCGCCGGAGCGCGGGCGACCATGCTGGCCCCCACAACGCCGGTGCCGCCGGGGCGGTTCTCGACGATGAATGGCTGCCCGAGCAGCTGGCTCATGCGCTCGCCGAGTACGCGAGACATGATGTCGGAATTTCCGCCTGTGCCCCAGGGAATGATCACGCGCACCGGGCGACTGGGATAGTTGGACTGGGCATTCGAAGGGCCTGCTGCAACGATGGCAGTCAAGGCGATGGCCATGGCTAGAAGTACGCGTCTACGCAATGACATGTTAAGTGCTCCGTTTCATTTGTGGCGGGTCGGACAGGCTTGCGCCTGCACATGTTGCCTCGTATTCCCCTCGAGACGTTACAGCAATTCGTTGGCGGTCAGCGTCTAGCGGTCGCAGAGCTCGCCTTGCGCACTGGGCCTGTTCATCCTGGGGCCGACACTAGAAGCGTTGTGCATCAAAGTACCAGGAGTCCGGGAAATGGACGCAACAAGTTGTGGCAAATAATATACAAGCACGCTATAAACAAAACAATTCTTATTTTTAGTAGTTCATATGTTGGACGCAGCGGGCGACACGCTTGTCGGGAGTCAAACACTGGGGCGCGCAATTGCCTTGCTGCGGCTCATTGCGGGTCATGGATCCCATGGCGCGCGACTGCTGGATTTGGCGAGCGAATCGAAATTGTCTCGTCCCACTGTTCATCGGCTCCTGAAACGACTGTGCTTGGAGCGTCTGGCTGCACAAGATCCGCACAGCAAGCGTTACGTGCTGGGAGGGTTGGCGTTTGAACTTGGACTCGTAGCTCGTTCTCCCCTGCGAAGGTTGAGCAAGCACAGGCTTGAGATCGATGCGCTTGCGGCGACCACAGAAGACACTGCTTACCTGGTGATGCGCACCGGAGACGAACTGGTTTGCCTGTATCTGGCGGAGGGTGCCTACCCCATTCGGGAACGTACTTTTGAAGTGGGCATTCGTCGCCCCTTGGCGACGGGTGCCGGGGGCTTGGCGCTGCTTGCGGCAATGCGCAACGAGGATGTCCGGGCAGCCATCGCGCGCAATCCGGAATGGTGGCGGCGACTGGGAAACAGCGACGCCGAACTGCTGAAGTGCATCCAGCGGGCGCGCACCCAGGGGGCCGTTGACACAGGTAACCTCAAAGGCGTCACAGGAGTGGCGGTGCCAGTGCCCGTGGATGTCGGCGCTTCCTATCTGGCGGTGTGTGTGGGGGCTGTTTCCTCCCGTATATCGCCGGTTCGAATGCCGAAGCTCTTCAAGACGCTGAGTGCGACAGCCAGGCGAATTGCGGTAATCGAGGCCTCTGTTGTCTAGCGCATGCGCTTGCCGCAAGCTAATCGGATGAATCTGCACTCTGGAGACCACGAAGCATGAGCGATCAAGTGCCATTGAATGGGCAGGACAACAGGAAAATTTCCCCGGATCCGGGCGCGCTCTCTGGCCTGCTGGTGCTCGACTTTGGTCAAGCCGCGGTTGGTCCGGTGTCCGCCAGCTACCTCGGCATGCTGGGTGCAACCGTTATCAAGGTCGAGCAGCCGACTGGCGATGCAGTGCGCCGGACGATACCGCAGTTTCGAGAGAATACGAATGGCAGGCTTTCAACGACTTTCGCCGGGAACAATCTGACCAAGCATGGAATAGTGCTTGACCTCAAATCTGACGAGGGCCACCGAAATGTATTGCGGCTGATTGCCAAAGCGGATGTGCTGGTCGAGAATTTCCGGAGTCCCGCCGTCATGGAGCGGCTCGGACTTGGCTATCACAGTGTACTGGCGCCGCTGAACCCGAGGCTCATTTACCTCCAGTCTTCTGCCTTCGGCCCGCGCGGGCCCTGGTCCGGTATGTACAGCGATGAGTGGATAACCGAAGCAATCTGTGGTTTCGTCACTGCCACCGGCGCGGATGGAGGGCTTGGTGAGTTCACGCGCGGTTCGGCGCCGCTGGATTGGAACGGCGCGATGCTGAATGTCGTGCTCTGCCTCGCGGCTTTGATGCAGAGGGACCGTACCGGGCGCGGGCAGATGATCGAAGCTTCGCAGTTCGGGTCGAGTATCTTCAGCGGACTTACCCGTATCGCAGAGTGGGCGGCCTCGAG
>CAXNGL010000167.1:0-7116 GCA_964201515.1 Burkholderiales bacterium | reverse complement strand
CCTTGTGAGAAAGTAACCGACGCCATTTTCGCGATACGACGGGAAATCGAGGGACGCGTCGCAAATGGGATAAAGAAGCACTTGCGCGATCGGAAGCTGGCAGCGCCCGGTGGCGTGGATCTGCAACATCGCGGCGACTGCGAGATTGGCGCCGGCGCTGGTCCCGGTAATCGCAACCCTGTCGGTGGGCGCGCCCCACGCGCGGGCATGCTGCGCGGCCCAGCATATCGCCGCCGCGCAGTCCTCAATACCCTGCGGAAATGGATGCTCCGGCGCGAGGCGGTAGCCGACCGATACGACCGCGCAACCCGTTCTGGCCGCAAGCAACCGGCACCGCGGATCATCCCGCACGATGGAGCCTGCGACCCAACCTCCTCCGTGAATGCTGACCACCACGCCGATCGCCTGCCCGACGGGCACATACAGGCGCACGGGGACCGGGTGGTCGCCGTCGGTCAGGAAATCCTCCGCCCCAGGCCCTGACCGCTCCAACCGCTCCGCACCGCGGAGCCTGGCAAGCGCATCCTTGGTGTCAAGGGTATCCAGCTGGAAGCCGAACCGCATCAGGTCCGGGTCAAGGACCTTCGCGATGTCGTGCGCTACGGCCATGGGCTTCGCTGCTCAGTGGATCGAGACATCGGGGTCCCGGGAGGGGGTTATAGCCCGGTGGAAGAGTTCGTTGAGACTAAAGTCGAACTCGGGACCGGCCTGCCCGTTGTTCCTCACCGCGCTGCGAAGGTGGCTGGGGGCAAAGCCGATGACGCGGGTAAACGCCCGCACGAAAGTACGCTCGGACTCGAACCCGCAACGCAGCGCCACTGTCTGTATCTGCTCTTTTCCCAGCACCAGCGCGCGACACGCGGCGTGGACACGGATGATCTCCACCGCCCTTCGAGGCGATATGCCCATGTGCTGCTGGTACACGCGAGTGAAGTTGCGGACGCTCATTCCGGCCTGAACGGCCAGCACCTCGAGAGACAGCTCGCGGCGCAAGTTGGATCGCATCCAATCGTGCAACGGGCCGAACCGGTCGCTGCGCTCTTGCAGGATCAGGTCGGTGCTGACTTGAGGGTCGTAGAACGAGCGCTTGGCATACACGACGAGAAACTTGGCGACCTCCACGGCTGTGCGATAGCTGAAGTCGGATTCGATCAGGGAAAGCGCCACATCGACCGATGAAGACATGCCGGGAGAGGTAAGGATGTTCCCATCGCGAATCAGCAGGGATCGGCTGTCGACCTTCAATTTTGGAAAACGATCCTGAAGTTCGCGGGCGACAATCGGATGAGTGGCAACCTGACGCCCGTCGAGAAGCCCCGCGGCGGCCGCAAGGAAGACGCCGCCGCCGACCGCGCAGACCCGGCGAGCCCGCCGGCCGTGCTCGGAGATGCAACGGAGGAGGACTGAATTGCACAATGCAAGTTCGAAGCCCCAGCCGCCGCCGATAATGAAGGTGTCCCAGGATCGGTCCGCGCTGTCGAGCAACGAAACGGTCTTGAAGGAGCACCCATAGGCGCCCGTGATCTCACCGCCCTCGAATGAGCAAAGTGATATGTCGTACGCGGGCCGCTGCTCATTCGCGCCAACAAGATCCACCGCGGAAAATGCCTCGAGAAAGCAGGAAAGCGTCAGGAGATTGGTCTGCTCATAGAGCAGGAAGCACACGTCCTTGGCCATCGAAGGCTTTCTCACGTTGCACTCCATTGAAGCACCTCCCCACCAGGTGCGGCTACTCCGGAACCGGTCCACTCGTGCCGCAGCGGTGCAAAAGGCGCGGGATGGCGCCGTAGTCGAACGTGGCCAGGTGCTGCGTAGCGCAGTTGTCCCAGACCACCAGGTCGCGCTTTCGCCAGCTAAGCCTGAACTGGAAGCGCGGATCGGCAACGTGCTTCCAGAGTTGCTCCAACAGTTCCTGGCTGAGCCCTTCGGACAGTCCCTCTATGCGTTCGCTGAAACTCTCATTGACATAGAGCAATTTACGCCCGGTGATGGGGTGGGTGCGAACAACCGGGTGCCACGGCTCCGGCAGCGTGGCTTTCTCTTCGGCCGTAAGCGGGGGGCGGGTGAGCGCACCAAGCCGGCTCATTTTGTTCATGTGAAATTCCCAGCTCTGCCTCACCCGGCGACCGGCCAGTTCCCGCTTGAGGTCGTCGGACAAGGCTTCGTAGGCGGCGGTGGCGCTCATGAAACGCGTGTCGCCCAGCGCCACGTCGTCCTTGAACGGCACCTCCAGCGCATACAGGCTGACGAAAACTTCCGGATTGGGCGTGAAGCAGGTGTCGGTGTGCCACAGCATTCCGGCATCGGTCATGCCGATGGGCCTGCCGTCCTTCAGAATGTTGGAAACAACTACCATTCCCGGCTTACCGGGGACGGAGTGGGCGGGAAAGCCGCGTGAGGGACGCAACCCGTAGAGCCGGTCCATGAACGCGCTCTGGTCGTCAGGGGTCAATTGCTGGTCACGTATCACCACTACAGAGTGGCGCAGCACCGCGTCGCGGACGCGCAGCAAGTCACGTTCGGGCAGGTTCCTGATGTCCACGCCGCTGACTACCGCACCCAGCGGTGCCGACGAAGGTGTCACCTTGACCTCGGCGGAATCCATTACCAATGTGTCTTGGGCCATGGGTTGCATCGTCAACTCCTTCATTCAAGCTTGTGGAATCGCCTGCTCGCGCTACTTTTCCGCAAGCACCCCTTTCATTTGCCCCTGAAGCGGGCGCCACGACCTCTTCGCAGCTGGCGTGACACGGCGCCCCCCGTGTAGCGTTTTTCCGAGTCTACTCAGGCTTCATTCCCAGTTTCGGGATCATTTCGCCCCAGAACTTGTATTCCGATTTGAGCAGCTGGTCGAATTGCTCCGGGGTACCTCCGGCGACCCTCGTGCCCGTGGACTTGTAGATCCTTTCCTTCATCTCAGGCGCACGGATGACATTGGTAATGTCGGCTGCAATCTGCGTAATGATGTTTCTCGGAACAGCGGCGGAAGCGATCACTCCTTGCCAGGACAATGGTACGAATGGCAGGACATTGGCTTCTGTGAGCGTCTGCACATTGGGCAGTTCGGGGATGCGTTCATTGATCCCCCAGATGGCGATCACCCGGGCCTTTCCGGCCTGCTGGTTGGCTATGGCCGATGGAAGCAGATCGGAGACCAGGTGAATATCACCGCGCAGAAGCGCCTGAACAGCCTGGCCGGTGCCTGAGAACTGCACCTCGGTGATATTCACGCCGTGAGCAGATTTCAGCGCTTCGAAAAGCAGATGCGGACCGGTGCCCCGCCCTGGCGTTCCATAATTGGCCTTGCCCGGATTGGCCTTGACCCAAGCGAGAAACTCCCCAAGATTGTTGGCGGGAACGGAAGCCGGCACCACCATCGAGTTCACATTGGCCAAAACCTGCGTTACGCCAATGATTTCCCGTTCCGGAGAAAATCCAAGATTCTTCATCAGATACGGAAGTGTCGTGAGCGAGGATATCGCCCAACTCAGCGTGTGCCCGTCGGGGGATGCCCGCAACGCGGTCTCATAAGCGAGTTTGCCGCCCGCGCCAGGCCGATTTTCGGTGATCACCGGCTGCTTCCAGACGCGTTCGAGTTCGGTTCCGATGATGCGCATCGCGATATCGCCCCCTGCGCCGGGGGGATAGGTATTTAATACCCGGACCGGCTTGTCTGGAAAACCGGCCGCGTTACCCGCAGTCAGGACTGTCAGGAACAAGATCGTTGAGACTGCGCTCTTTAGCAAACCCATTTCAGCACTCCTCCGTGATATGCAAGAAATAATACCCATTAATCGCCGCTGGCGGGTAGAGATTCCCGGATTGACCCCAGCCTAGGCGCCGTTCCCAAGCACTTGATTTCGCCCGGGGGCGCATCGCCACGACTTGCGGTATGCTCAATCGACTCACGCACTTGGAGATTTGTGTGGAATACGATCTGGTTATTCGTGACGGCACGATAGTCGATGGCACTGGCCTGGACTCCTATCGCGCCGACTTGGGCGTGAAGAACGGCCGCATCGCCAAGATTGGCCGCATCATGGAAAAGGGACGCGAGGAAATCGACGCCGAAGGGCACATCGTTACGCCAGGCTTTATCGATGGCCACACCCACATGGACGCCCAGATTCACTGGGACCCGCTGGGGACCTGCTCTTCATGGCATGGCGTGACCACGGTGGTCATGGGCAACTGCGGCTTCACCATCGCCCCGGCCGCGGCCAAGGATGCCGGCCTTGTCATCAAGAACCTGGAGCGCGCGGAAGACATCTCCCCCGCCGCCATGGCACAAGGCGTCAAGTGGAACTGGGAAACTTTTCCCGAGTACATGCAGACGCTCGATCAACTGCCCAAGGGCATCAACTACGCCACCTATGTCGGCCACTCCGCCCTGCGGACCTACGCCATGGGCGAACGCGCCTTCGCAGACCAGGCCACCGAAGACGATTTCAAGCACATGGAAAC
Source organism: Burkholderiales bacterium (assembly GCA_964201515.1). Taxonomy (GTDB): domain Bacteria; phylum Pseudomonadota; class Gammaproteobacteria; order Burkholderiales; family SG8-39; genus CAIYPG01. Next base: position 2,652 of record CAXNGL010000167.1, on the reverse strand, counting down.
GCAGCTGACCGCGGCGCTCAAGGCAGGCGCGGTGGGCTTTTCCACCTCACGCAGCGATGGGCACGAGACCTCGGACAACCGCCTGGTGGCGTCGCGCGTCGCCTCCTGGGATGAAATCCGCCGCCTGGTGATGACCATGGGCAAGATGGGCGGCGGGATGTTTGAAATTGCCAAGGATCCGAGGAGCAGTTCCGCTGACCCGGCCATACGCGCCGCGGCAAACGGTGAATTGCTGTCTTTGACAGTGCAGGCTGGCGTGACCACAACGTTCGGCATCATTCCGCAGTACGTCAGGGAAACCTGGATGGAGCAACTCGGCACGCTGGATCGCACCGCCGAGCGCGGTGGTCGCATGCTGGGACAAACACATTCCCGCGGCATATCCGTGCTGACGTCATTCCTTACGCGTCTGCCCTTTGACCGCCTCGCGGAGTGGAAGGAACTGCGCAGCAAGCCGCTGGACGAACAGAAGCGCATGCTGCGGGACCCGGCGCTGCGCAAGCAGCTGGTTGAGGCGGCCAGGCACGGCGACTACGGCCGCGCCATTGGCGCGGAGGCGGGCAAGCCGAACTGGGACCGCATGCGCGTGTTCGACGACATGGTGCTGCCGAATCCGACTGTCGCGGAACTGGCCGCCAAGCGCGGTATCGACCCGGAAAACCTGGTCATCGACCTGTCGCTGGAAAAGGACTTTCAGCAATTCTTTTCCGAGCAGGTCGGTTCGGTAACGGCCAGCGAAGAAGACCTCCTTGCGATCCTGCGCCACCCGCGCACCGTGATGACCTTCTCCGATTCGGGCGCGCACGTCAGCCAGATCGCCGACAGCTCGATTCAGCTGTATCTGCTGGCGTACTGGGCGCGCGAGCGCCAGACGTTCACGGTCGAGGAGGCGGTACGGCTGATCACGTTGGCGCCGGCGCGCGCCTGGGGCTTCCATGACCGCGGCCTGCTGCGGGAAGGCATGGCGGCGGACATCAACGTCATCAACTTCAAGACCGTCGCGCCGGAAAAGCCGCAACTCGTCTTCGATCTGCCCGGCGGCGCGCGCCGGCTGATCCAGCGTGCCAGGGGTATTCGCGCCACCGTCGTCGGTGGGCAAGTCCTGTTTCGGGACGGAGTGCATACCGGGGCGCTTCCCGGCAAGTTGCTGCGCGGCCCGTTCGCCAGCATGCCGCACTAAGCCAGCGCCGCCGGGCTTCCTGGTGTTGCTTCAACGCCAGAAGCGAGTTGCACTCCTGGCAGACTCAAACCGGACACGATTCTGGTTGCGAGCACACCATCGGCTTTGGCTGCGAAGAGGGCTACAAAGAACATCCTCATCGTGATGGTTGGAGTCGGTAGCCCTCCCTGTGGGAACCGGTGGCCATGCAGGAAAGCATCCGCAACGACCAGATCGACGGTTCGCTGTGGACGCTGGGCACGCTGGGCACGCTGGGCAACATCCTGGCCGACGGCACCGGCGTGAGCTGGATCAACATGCTGAAGCTGCAGGCCGCCTCCACCAAGAATACCTACGACAAGGCCACCTACGAGAAGGCCGTGATTCCCGAAGCGCAGATGAAATAAACGCTTCTTTTGCCTGCCACGGGTTGACTCGTGGGCAGCAAGCGAAACGGGGCGGCTTGCCGCTCCGTTTGCTTTTCTAAGACCCGCCAGCTAGAGCGATGGCGACAGAAACCGGATGCTGCGGCTGATCTGCATGAGGTCGGTGACGACCTCGTGCGCAAAACGCTCGCTGTACTGTTCAATCCACATGATCGCCGTACATGCCATGAGCAATTTGCCATGCGTGTCGAAAACCGGCACGGCGACCGATGCAATCCCGGCAATGTGGCTTCCGATCTCCGTACTCCACCCCCGTTTGCGGGTTTGGACGACCTGCTTCCTGAATGCCGCAAACGAGAGCGGCTTGTCCCAGCGGACGCTCTTGAACTGGGAACGAAGCACGCTGTCCTTGATGTCGCCGAAGGCCACCAGCACGCGACCGCTCGACCCATACAACAGCGGAGGACGTTGTCCCACGGCAAGGTGAATCTGAGTCTGCCCTGGGCCCGTTGCTGCCAGCACAAGGATTTTCTGGTCACTGGAAATCTGCCGCCACAAAGCAACCGTCACACCGCGATCATTGGCGACGCGCTCGAGGAGGGGTCGCACGGCGGTAATGTCGCGCCGCAGCGCACTCGAATAATTGGCCAACTCGAAGACCCCCAGGCCGACTTCATAGCGCTTGGTCTTGTGGTCTATCGTTACAAAATCTTCCCTTGCGAGCGTATGCAGAATGCCCAGGCAGGTACTGGGGTTGATGTTCAGGACACTGGCAATGTCCACCAGCTTGACCGGACTGGCCTGCCTGCTCAGGAACCGCAGGATCGCGACCGCATTGAGCGCCGCCCCGCCCCGACCAGCTTGCCCTTGAGCTTCGGGAAATCCCCGGCATCGGCTCGCGGAGCTTTGATAAAGGTCGGGTCCGGAGTTGCAGCCATGAATGGTCCTTGATGAATGCCGCCCGCAACGGGGCACGAGCCAGCCATAAATTTTCAATGGAGAATTTTATTCTTTTTGGACAATTCTGTTGCAGCCGCACTGGTTGCGCCCGTATACTTTGCGTCGCGTATTGCAATGGCTGGGGCTTTGCCATGTTCGCCAGGGACA
>CAXNGL010000166.1:0-7166 GCA_964201515.1 Burkholderiales bacterium | reverse complement strand
TCCAGGCGCAGCGGGTTGATCTGGTGCAGCGGTCGAAACTCGCTGTCAGGGTCCCACCAGCGATGGGCGAGGGCGCTGAACTTGGCGATTTCCTGCGGGTCGGCGTTCTGGGCTTGGTCCATTTGTTTGGCTGGCAGAAACAAAAAAGCCCCGCCGAGGCAGGGCTTTTTTGCGAGATGGATGCCTTAGTTGCGGCGCGTTCCCACCACTTCGACTTCAACGCGGCGGTTCTTGGCGCGACCTTCCTTGGTCTTGTTGGTCGCGATCGGGCTGGTTTCGCCCTTGCCTTCCGTGTAAATGCGGTTGGCCGGAACACCCTTGCTGACGAAGTAGGCCTTGACGGCGTTGGCACGGCGCACTGAGAGTTTCTGATTGTACGCGTTACCGCCGACGGAGTCGGTATGACCGATGGCGATGATTACTTCAAGGTTGACCGCCTTCAGCTTGCCGACGAGGTCATCAATCTTGACCTTGCCTTCAGGTTTGACGATGGCTTTGTCGAAGTCGAACAGCGCGTCCGCGGACAGCGTCACTTTTTGCGCGACGGGTGCGGCGGCGGGCTTTGCTGGGGCAGCGGGCTTCGCTGGGGCGGCTGGAGCAGGTGCCGGAGTAGCAGGCCTTGCTGCAGGCGCAGGCGCAGGCGCAGGCGCAGCGGGCTTGGCGGCTGGTTTTGCGATATCGCCTTCGCACTCGGCAATTGCCATCGCAGGCGTCCAGTAGCCGGCGCGCCAGCACAGGTTCGTACCACTGCGGACAACTTTGCCGGCACCGTCTTTCCAGTAGCCGATTGAATTTTCCTGGGCGACCGAGGTACCGGAGGCTAGCGCGACAGCTACAGCGGCGGTCGCAAGGAAGAGCGCTGCGGGTTTGGTCAGACGTGTCCTAATCATGCTATCTCCTCAAAAGGTCTTGCCCTGAATATTCAACGCCCGCCGGACAGATATTCGGGAGCGTCAAAATCTTGTAACGCACTTTTCGTATTTACCGTGCAATTGCGCGCTTAGTCGGTCGCGCAGTTGATCCCTAAGTCAATGTTTCCACGACAATCTTATTCTGCCACATCTGTATGCGATTGTCCAAGGCTGATGTGTCCACCCGGGTCAACTCCCGATTTCTCAGTACCGGGCTGCCCGCCACCCAGACATCAGTGACGTTTCTGCGGCTCGCGGCATAGACAATATGCGACGTCGGGTCATAGCACGGCGACATTTCCGGCCCGTCGAAAGACACGGCGCAAAGATCGGCTTCCTTGCCGGGGACGATGGACCCGATTCGCCGCTCCAGGCCGAGGGCGCGGGCACCGTTGAGGGTGGCGGCCCTGAGGGCGGCATCCGCGGGCATGGCATCGGCCTTCCCGCAGACCGCTTTGGCCAGCATGGCGGCCGTGCGCATCTCCTCGAACATGTCCAGCCGGTTGTTGCTCGCGGCACCGTCGGTGCCAAGGCCCACGTTGATGCCGGCGGAGCGCATCTGCTCCACCGGGGCGAAGCCGCTGGCCAACTTGAGGTTGGAGGAGGGGCAATGCGCAACGGATGCCGACGCTGCGGCGAGAAGGTCGATCTCGCCGGCATCGAGATGGACTGAATGCACGGAAATCATCCGCGGTCCGACCAGCCCCAGGGCATTGAGGCGCGCCAGCGGGCGCACTTTGTAGCGTGACAGGCTGGTGTCGATTTCTTCCTGCGTTTCGTGCAAATGAACATGCACCGGCAAGTCCAGCTCATCGGCCATGACGATGATCCGCGCGAAGGTCTTGTCCGAGACGGTGTACGGGGCATGCGGTGCCATGCAGAAGGACAGGCGGGACTCGCCGCGCAGTTCGTCACGCACCGCCAGGCCCTTGCGCAGGTAGTCGTCGGGATCGCTGGCGTAGGCCGTCGGAAACTCGATGGCAATGATGCCGATGGCTGCGCGCATTCCTGACTCAAGCGCGGCGCGCGCCGCTGCACCGGGAAAGAAATACATGTCGTTGAAGGTGGTGATGCCGCCACGAAGCATCTCGGCGCAGGCAAGCAGCGATCCGTCATGCACGAATTGCTCGGAGACGTGCCTGGCTTCTGCAGGCCAGATGTGTTCCTGCAGCCAGCGCATCAGCGGGAGGTCGTCGGAGAGCCCGCGCAGCAGGGTCATCGCGGCATGCGTATGCAAATTGACCAGGCCCGGGATCAGCGCATGCTCAGGCAGTTCGACATGCTCAGCCGCTCGATACTGCGTGGTGGCATCGCTGGTGGGAACCAGGGCCTGGATCTTGCCGTCGCGCACGACGACGCTGTGTCCGCTCAGAACCACGCCTTGTGGTTCAACCGGGATGATCCAGCGGGCGCTGATGATCGTATCTGCGGGTTCCTGTGCCACCGTCGGCTTTCCCTTAGGACACCGAATGCATCGGGTAGGGCGAGATCGATAAATGTGGCAACGGGTTGCTCGGGCGCATGGTCCGGAAGGAGGGGCTAAGCGTGCCCTAATCATACACTACGCGGATGCTCCTCGATCCGGCATCAGCCCGCAGAACGGGGGGCTGAAAATCGCGGCTGCAAAGGCGCGTTTATCTGTCGAATTGGTTTGGCCGCTGAGCCCGTTGCTGCTAAAATTTACCCTTTTCAGAGTCGGCACAATTCATCGCATATTTTCCTCCCCCGGGATGGGCAAGAAAATAAGGCGCAAGCCGGTTCTGTCAGATCGAAGAGCACATGGATCAGTTCGCAAAAGAAACGCTGCCAGTCAGCCTAGACGAAGAAATGCGGCGGTCCTACCTGGATTACGCGATGAGCGTCATCGTCGGGAGGGCGCTGCCGGATGTGAGGGATGGACTCAAGCCTGTGCATCGACGGGTGCTCTACGCAATGCATGAATCGAACACGGTGTGGAACCGCCCGTTCGTCAAATGCGCGCGCGTTGTCGGCGAGGTCATGGGGAAGTTTCACCCGCATGGCGACTCGGCGATATATGACACGCTGGTTCGCATGGCCCAGGACTTCAGCCTTCGCTATACCTTGATCGACGGCCAGGGCAACTTCGGGTCCATCGACGGCGACAATGCCGCGGCCATGCGCTACACCGAGTGCCGGCTGGACAGGATCTCTTCGGAACTGCTCGCGGATATCGACAAGGAGACCGTCGATTTCGGTCCCAACTATGATGGCAAGGAGCAGGAGCCGCTGGTGCTGCCGGCGCGCTTTCCGAACCTGCTGGTCAACGGCTCGTCGGGAATCGCGGTCGGGATGGCGACCAACATCCCGCCACACAACCTGTCCGACATCATCGAGGCCTGCCAGCGCCTGTTGCAGCAGCCCGACACCAGCATCGACGACCTCATCACCATCGTGCAGGCCCCCGACTTCCCGACCGCCGGCATCATCTACGGCGTGGGCGGGGTACGCGATGCCTATCGCACGGGCAGGGGGCGCCTGGTCATGCGCGCGCGCACCCACGTCGAGGACCTCGAGAAGGGTAACCGGCAGGCCATCATCGTCGATGAGCTTCCGTACCAGGTCAACAAGAAGTCGCTGCTCGAGCGCATCGCGGAACTGGTGCATGAGAAGAAGATCGAGGGCATCGCGCACATCCAGGATGAGTCCGACAAGTCGGGCATGCGCGTCGTCATCGAACTCAAGCGCGGCGAGATTTCGGACGTGGTGCTGAACAACCTGTACAAGCAGACCCAGCTCCAGGACACTTTCGGCATCAATATGGTGGCGCTGCTCGACGGGCAGCCCCGGCTGCTCAACCTCAAGCAGATGCTCGATGCGTTTCTTGCGCATCGCAGGGAGATTGTCACGCGCCGGACGGTTTTCGAGTTGCGCAAGGCCCGTGAGCGCGCGCACATCCAGGAAGGCCTCGCGGTGGCCTTGTCGAATGTCGATGAAATCATCGCCCTCATCAAGCGCTCGCAGACGCCCGCGGAGGCCAAGATCGGCCTGATGTCGCGAGTCTGGCGATCAAGCGTTGTCGAGGAGATGCTGTCGCGCACCGGCGCCGATGCTTCGCGCCCGGATGGACTGGCCAGGGACTTCGGCTTGCAGGGCGACGGCTACCGCCTGTCCGACACGCAGGCACAGGCGATACTTGAAATGCGGCTGCAGCGGCTCACCGGCCTGGAGCAGGACAAGATCGTCGAGGAGTACAAGGAGTTGCTGGAGAAGATTTCCGACTACCTGGACATCCTCGCCAAGCCGTCCCGCATCACGGAAATCATTTCCGCCGAACTCAACGATATCCGCGCGCAATATGGCGACAAGCGCCGCAGCGAAATCATCATCGATGCCGAAGACCTGTCGATGGAAGACCTGATCGCGCCCGAGGACGTGGTGGTGACCTTCTCGCACGCAGGCTATGTCAAGTCGCAGCCGATCGCCGACTACCGCGCGCAGCGGCGTGGTGGGCGTGGCAAGCAGGCCGCGACTACCAAGGAAGACGATTTCATCGACCGGCTGTTCATCGCCAATACCCACGACACCATGCTGTGCTTCTCGTCCAAGGGGCGCCTGTATTGGCTCAAGGTCTACAAGGTTCCGCGAGGGGCGCCTACCAGCCGCGGCAAGCCGGTGGTCAATCTGTTCCCGCTGGTGGAAGGGGAAAAGATCACGGCCGTATTGCCGATTGCTGCCTACGTGGACAACCGCTATGTGTTCATGGCCACTGCCATGGGCACGGTCAAGAAGACGCCGCTGTCGGCATTTTCCAATCCGCGTGAAAAGGGCATCATTGCCGTTGAACTGGACGAGGGCGACAAGTTGATCGGGGCTGCGATCACCGATGGCGAGCATGACGTCATGCTGTTCTCGGATGCGGGCAAAGCAGTACGGTTCGAGGAGGACGATGTGCGCCCGATGGGGCGCCAGGCGCGCGGCGTGCGCGGCATGATGCTCGACGAAGGACAGTTCATCGTGTCGATGCTGGTGGCGCCTTCGGAAGCGCTGATGGTGCTGACCGCAACCGAGAATGGCTTTGGAAAGCGCACCGGGATTTCCGAGTACACCCGCCACGGCCGCGGTACCAAGGGCATGATCGCGATCCAGACGTCGGAGCGCAATGGTTCCCTCGTGGGTGCCGTGCTGGTGGATGATCGCGATGAGATCATGCTGATATCGACCGGTGGCGTGATGATCCGAACGCGCGTGCAGGACATTCGGGAAATGGGGCGCTCCACGCAGGGTGTCACATTGATCAATCTGGATGAGGGCACCAAGCTTGCCGGTGTAGAGCGGATTGTGGAAGGTGAAGTGGGGAATGGCGGCAATGGTGAGAACGGGGCCAATGGCACCAATGGCACCAATGGCGCCAATGGCGCCCATGGCGAGGATGCTGCAAGCTCTGCCGCGAATGCGTCCGGGGGGGCTGTGGACCCGGGCCCCGACGATGCCGGAACCCCGCCCGTTGTGCATTAGTTTTCGCAGCAGGTTTCGCAACAGCGGGCGCCGGCAGGCCGAGCCAGTCCTGGTTGGCGCCTTGACCACGCAGTGCCAGTCACACGATTCGTCAAGGATGCAATTTACGCAAGGGTAAGGAATCATGAAAAGAGCCATCAATTTCAGCGCCGGGCCGGCGCTGTTGCCGGAAGAAGTCCTGCGCAAGGCGGCGGATGAAATGCTCGACTGGCACGGGTCGGGCATGGGGGTCATGGAGATGAGCCACCGGGGCAAGGAGTTCATCCAGATCCATGCCGAAGCGGAAGCCGACTTGCGCGAATTGCTGGCGATCCCCGCCAATTACAAGGTGCTTTTCCTCCAGGGTGGGGCCATCGCCGAAAATGCGATCATTCCCATGAACATGCTGCGGGGCCACGGCGGCGCCGATTACATCAATACCGGCGAGTGGTCCAAGAAATCGATCAAGGAAGCCGGGAAGTACTGCAAGGTGAATGTTGCAGCCAGCAGCGAGGACCGGGCGTTTACCTATATTCCGCCAAGGGAGACCTGGAAATTGGCTGCAGACGCGGCCTACGTCCATATCTGCAGCAATGAAACCATTGGCGGCCTGGAATACCACTGGGTCCCCGATACCGGCGACGTTCCCCTGGTCGCGGACATGTCTTCACACATCATGTCCCGCCCAGTTGATGTGGCCAAGTACGGTCTGATCTATGCCGGTGCGCAAAAGAACATCGGGCCCGCGGGGCTCACCCTGGTGATCGTTCGCGATGACCTCATTGGCAAGGCGCTGCCGATGACGCCCTCGGCATTCGATTACAAGCAGCAGGCGGAAAACGACTCCATGCTCAATACGCCGCCGACCTATTCGATCTACATTGCGGGACTGGTGTTCAAATGGCTGAAGAAGCAGGGCGGCCTGGCGCAGATCGAGCGGCACAACATCGCCAAGGCGACTCTTCTGTACGACTATCTGGACAAGAGTGCGTTTTTCGTCAGCCCGGTTGCCAAGTCCGATCGTTCGCGGATGAACGTGCCGTTCAAGCTGAATGACGAGGCATTGGACGGCGCTTTTCTCAAGGGTGCCGAGGAGCGTGGCATGGTGCAATTGAAGGGGCATCGCGCCGTCGGCGGGATGCGGGCTTCCATTTACAATGCCATGCCGCTCGATGGTGTCAGCCAGCTGGTGCAATACATGAAGGAGTTCGAGGCGCGCCGCGCCTGAGGGTGCAGTTACCCGCAGTCGATGGCGCCCCCCCATCGCGGCGGGGTTGTTCGTTTCAACGCTAATCCCGATCATAGAAAAGGCCAGCAATGCAATTGCCATTCAAGATTCTGGTTCTTAACCAGATTGCCCAGGTAGGGCTGGAACGACTGCCTGCCAAGTCCTACAAGGTGGACGAAAATGAAGAGGCACCCGATGCCATTCTCGTCCGTTCGCACGACATGCACTCCATGGGGATTCCCGGCTCGGTGCGCGCTATTGGTCGCGCCGGCGCCGGCACCAACAATATCCCGGTCAAGGAGATGAGCGCGCGCGGTGTGCCGGTGTTCAACGCGCCCGGGGCCAACGCGAATGCGGTCAAGGAGCTGGTGCTGGCCGGCATGCTGCTGGCTGCGCGCAACCTGGCCCCGGCGCTCGAGTTCGTCAAGTCCGTGTCGGCCTCGGAAAGCGATGATGCCAAGCTGGCCAAGAAGGTCGAGGATGGCAAGAAGAACTTTGCCGGCGTGGAGTTGCCGAACCAGACTCTGGGCATCATCGGGCTTGGCAAGATCGGCAGCCTGATTGCAGACACG
>CAXNGL010000165.1:0-7168 GCA_964201515.1 Burkholderiales bacterium | reverse complement strand
GGCGCCAGCGTGCCATCGGCCGCTGCATTGGCCGCCGAGACATCGAGCCGGATCTCCTGGAACGGCAGCGTCGCCAGCCAGAAAAGCGAGGACAGGGCCATGCCCGGATCGTCGATGGCCAGGCGCACGCCGATCTTCTTCAGTTGCAGCAGCGTCTCCTGAGCGACCGGCGATCGAACCAGAACCGAGGTGGCGCCGATTTGCAGCACCAGCCGGCCCGGCCGCAGGCTCCAGGTGCCCAGCGCCCGCTGGATCACTTCCGGCAGGTCCGCATGCAGCAACGCGAAGGCGGGAATCTGCACCCCGACGCGAAGATCCAGTCCCGCGCTGTAGCGGAACTCCGAAATATTCCTCAGCGCGTGATTCAGGATCGATGAGACCAGGCCATTGACGACGCCGGCCGACTCGGCCGCGGCAAATGCCTGCTCCGCGGCAATGGTGCCGCCGGCAGGCGCGCGCCACTGCTGGCGCGTCTGCGCCCCCATGATTTGCCCCAGGCTCAGGTCGTACTGCGGCTGGAACACCATCTCGAGCGCGTCCTCGGCCACCGCGGTTCGCAGCCGGTTCTCGGTCAGGAGTGCGGATGCGAGCGGAAGGCCATGCTCATCGGAGTACAGGGCGATCCGGCCGGTCGATTCGCGCGCCTCGATGCAGGCCGCCTTGGCGCGCTGCAACAGCACTTCGGCCGCATCGCCCTGCAAGGGATACGTGGCGATGCCGATGGCGGCCCGGGTGAATATTTCATCTTCGCCGATCCACAGCGGCGCATTCAGAGAACGCAGCAACTTGTCGCCCGCCAGCAGCGGCACCGCGGGATCGTCCACCGTCGTCAGGATGCAGGCGAGGTCGTCGCGGCCCAACAGGCCGACGAAGTCGCCCGGTCGCAGCACGTCGCTGCGCAAGGTGTCGGCGACCCGTTCGCGCACGGCATCCCCGACGTGGTAGCCCCAGACGGCGTCGATGCGCGCGATCAGGCCGCAATCGACCAGCAGCACCGCCAGCCCGCGCCCATCAGCGCGGCGCTCATCCATGCAGCGGCGCAATACTTCGAGAAACGGGGCCGTGCCGACAAGCTGTGCGCCTGCTGAATCCGCTGCCTCGGGATGCACTGCATCGGTCACAAGAACATCTCTCGCGCATTGATGCTGACCGTCCCGTCCTCCACCGAGCGCACGATGCGGTAGGGTTCATCGGGCCGGTACTTGGGCTCGCGCATCAGGTCGAGAATCCGGTAGGGGATGACCGGCACGCCTTTGGCATCCTTGACCACCATGATGCGCGGCTGCATGCGGCGCACCATGTTCTGCGCCACCACCACGGCGATGTCACCGCTGTTCAGCTCCACCACGCTGCCCACCGGATAGACGCCGATGCACTGGATGAACTGTTCCACCAGCGCGGCGTGGAAAAGCGTGCCGCGCCCTTTGTAGACGATGCTCAGCGCATTGGCCGGCGAGAGATTCTCGCCGAACGGCTTGGGCGCGGTCAGCGTGTCGTAGCTATCGACCAGGCCCGCAATCTGCCCCGCCAGCGCGATGGCATCCCCGCGCAGTCCGCGCGGATAGCCGCTGCCGTCGAATCGCTCATGGTGCAGCGACACATAGCCGGACAGCTCGGCCGGAAGGCCCGGGGTTTCCCGGACGATCTGGGACGAGTGGTTGACATGGGTGCGGTAGAGCTCGATCTCGGCCGCGTTGATGGGGCCATGGGTGGCCAGTTCGACAGGCAGCCTGAGCTTGCCCACGTCTTGCAGCAGGCCGAGCATGCCCAGCACTTCCAGGGTCTCGGGCGGCAGTTGCAGGAAGCGACCGAAGATGGTCATGTTGACCGAGATATCCACGGCACGGCTCAGGATGGCGCTGCTTTTCTGCTGCAGCTTGGTCAACAGTGCCATGGCATCCGGGTTGCGCACCACGCTGTCGGTGATCTGCGTGGCCGCCTCGCGGGCGCGCGGGCTGTCGATGGATTTCCCCGTCTCGACGGAGCGCGACAGCTCGCTGACCACCGAAGTACTGCCAGCATAGGCTTTCTCCGCACGCGGCATTTCGACTTCGACACTGGCGGCTTCCTGGTAGACCGTGCTGCCGCGAACCTTCGCGATGTCTTCGGCGGTGACCCGGGCGACGTCCTGCACCTCCTCCTTCTGGGGGTCGACAAAAACGTGCTTGCAGTACTTCTTCAGCGCATCGATCTGCTTGTCGTTCCGGAGCACGAAGCCCTGGAACACAAAGGGCGTCCCGGCCCAGGGGCGATCCAGTTTCGAGACATACATCCCGAATTGAAGCTTGTCGACCGATATTTCAACGAGTTCCATGCGCTGATGCTGAAGGGACCGGGATTTATTGGCAGTCAGGACAACACTGACGAACCAACTGATGTAGCAGATGCAGGCAGCGATTCTGACGGCGACAGTGACTCGGCCTGGCTGAACTGGCAGGGCAGCCTGTCGGGCAGCAGGCGCTTGCAACAGGACATCGGCGGCTACGTTTCATTTCGCCCAATTTAACCCCGTCGGCACAAAATTCCGGACACACCCCTTGCTAAAGGGGCACGCCATTCAGAGCGGAAACTGCTGCGTTTAGTTGCGAGAAGATGCGCACGCCCTTGGGAGGTTTTCTCATGACCGCCGTCCCCCGCCCCCCTGCCCAAATCTGAATTTGGATCGGCAGCAAGCCTCGAAAATGCCGCAATACCGGCACAATGTCGCGCGCCGGATAATAGACACTGAAGGATAGCGCGACCACATCCGCCTTGCATGCAATGGCGGCCTGCGTCAGATCGCTCAGGTCAATATCCGCTCCAACGCTGATCGTGGTGGCGCCCGCGTCTGCCAATACGGCCTCGCTCATCAGCAGTCCGACGCAATGACGCTCTTGCGGAGGAAGCGCAAACAAGATTGTCGGAAAACCATTCTTTGGTTGTAACTTCAGGATCTCCGCGCTTAAAAAGCGTTCGATGCAAGCGGTGTAAAGGTGCTCATGATGAACGCCTATTTCATTGCGCATGAATGCATCGCCAATACGGGTCAGTAGTGGAACGGTCGTGTCATGGACAAAGTCAGTCAGTGTTCCCTTGGCTCTCCGCTCAGCCAAGAACACTTGAAACCCCGCCATGCCCCACCCCTCGAAGTGATCAATTACTACCTGAAAAACGTCATCGCTGCCTACGACCGGAACCGACTGGACCAGGCCAAGTATCAGCTTTTCAAGTTCCAAGGTGGTCAAGCCCACAACTTGGGCGGGCTGAAAACCGGCTTCCAGCAGGCGTTTGATGAATAACAACTGATCGACGGCCAGGCGTGAATAGGCGGCTTTGCCGTCTGCCGTTGATGTCATCAGGGGGAAGCCGAAGCGCTGGCGCCACTTTCGCAGTCGATCTGCTCCAAAGCCCGTTGCACGCTCCATTGCTGACGGCAAAACAAAGGGGGCACTGCGCATACCGATTAAGTTAGCAGCTAAAGAGTCGCTGATCAAGCAGCCATGTGGCAGCCATTTGGCACTTATTCACTACTTCCCCTAAATAAACATCTGTCCGAGGTAGCTTGTCACGGTCAAAAACGCTAAGTTATGGCTTAGGGTTCATTCTTCCAATCATTTCATTGGTCCAACTTTAATCGCCCACTTTAAAGATGGCTACAAAAAAGAAGCCCGCAAACGCCGCACCGCCCACGACAGGTGTGTCGGCACCCGCGCAATTGGTGCTGGGCCGGCGGGCAGAAGCGATGATCATTCGGAAGGGTACCCCTCTCTCGCCGCAATACATCGAATCAATGACGCGTGAAGACGCCCATCGGATGCTGGCCGCACTACATCTGCATCAGATCGAGTTGGAGATGCAAAACCAAGCCTTGGCAGCCGCGCAGATTGCCCTGGAGGAGTCCCGCGACCGCCTGGACGAGTCCCACGGCCGTTACGTTGATTTATATGACCACGCCCCTGTTGGCTACCTCACCCTTACCGACAGGGGTTTAATCAGCAACATCAATCTGATCGGCGCAGCGTTGCTGGGAGTGGAGCGCGGGAAAGTGCTGCAACAACCCTTTGCGCGTTTCGTCAGCCCCGATGACGCGGATCGCTGGCACTTGCATCTGGTCAAAGTATTGAAACAGGATGCCAGACTAAATTGTGCTCTTGCGGTTCATCCGCGGCAGGGAATGCCGATTTTTGTTCGGTTTGATTGCCTGCGCTGGATTGAGGATGGGCAGGCGCCGACGGTGCGGATGACGCTGACTGACATCAGCGAACTCAAGCAAGCAGAAAAGATGCTGTGCGAGAGCGTGACTGAATTGCGCCTGGCGAATGAAAATATAAAACTCGCCGAGCGGGCAGCCAACGCTGGAATAATTTCCTGGAACTTTAAAACTGGGGATACACAATGGTCGGATGAGTTGTTCCGTTTGTTTGGATTGAACCGCTACAGCAACACAGCAAGCCATGCGACTTGGCAGGCCGCCGTGCATCCAGAGGATCGACAAAAAGCGGCGATGGGGTTGGCAGACGCAATCCGTGATCGCAAGTCGTTGCACCAGGAGTATCGAGTGGTTCTTCCCGGGGGACGCATACGCTGGATTTCTGGTCATGGTGATCTGGTGCTCGACGACACGGGGCAGCCGCAAAGCGTGAACGGCTTTTGCATAGATATCACCGCGAGTAAAGAAGCCGAAATCGAGCTCAACCAATACCGCAACCAGCTTGAAGAGCGGGTTCTCGCCCGCACGGCCAGTCTGGCGCAGGCGCGCGATGCTGCCGAAACCAGCAACCGCGCCAAGGATGTTTTCCTCCACACCATGAGCCATGAACTGCGTACGCCCATGCACACCATCCTTGGGACGAACGAGCTTTTAATGCTCGGCATTACCGACCCCCAGCAACGCGATATGCTCGGTCAGAGCCTGCGGGCCGGCAAACAGCTGCTCGCCATCATCAACGGCGTTATTGATCTCTCGAACAGCGAGGCTGATGCACTGATCCTGACTGAGGTGAACTTCTCGCCGCGCAGCGTTCTCGATGAAATTGTCGCCGATAAAGCAGCAGCGATGCGCGCGAAAAAGTTGCGTCTCGTCATGGAAATCGATCCGGCCGTAGCCGGCGTGCTGCGCGGCGACTCGCTGCGCTTCAAACAGATTCTGCACAACTTCATTGACAATGCCATCAAGTTCTCGGTGCGCGGCCTAATCACGGTCCGCATCCACTGCAGCAAGCCGGACCGCCTCAGCCAGTGCTTGCGGATCGAGGTCAAGGACGAGGGCATCGGTATCGGCCCCGACCAGCAGGCGCGGTTGTTTCTGCCCTTCGCCCAGAGAGACGGCTCAACGACCCGCGCCTACGGCGGCATTGGGCTGGGCCTGGCCCTGTGCCGGCGGCTTGCCCGGTTGATGGGCGGTGAGGCCGGGGTCAGCAGCGTCGAGGGTAGCGGCAGCCTGTTTTGGGCCACGGTTCAATTGCGCCTGCCCGGCGAATCAGCAGCTAAATCGACTGACTGACAGGGCCTTCGCCTCTAGCGCCGAACGCCAGCCTGCTCAACTGGACGCCGCCCAGACTCTGGCGTTTCTGCGCGCGCCAGCGGGCAACCGTCTTGAGGCCCTGAAGGGCCGCCGCAAAGGTCGGCACAGTATTCGCATCAATGCTCAATGGCGAATCTGTTGTGTGTGGACTGATGTTGGTCCGGGAGACGTTGAGATCGTGGGCTACCACTGCCGGACACCTTGCCACCGACGGCGATTCCGTCACCCAACTGATTGTCAGTAATATCGTCGCCTAGATACTTGAATAGCTAATGACATCCCAATCTTGTCAGGATTTCTGACAACCGTTCCATGCCCCGACGGACAGCATTCACGTTGCCTTCCTTGTCGATGCGCGGCCCGTTCTGCTCGATGTCGAAACAGCCCTCGTAGCCGGCCTCCAGCATCCAGCCGAGCATGCGCTCGATGGGGATATTGCCGTCACCGATGACGGCGCGGCAGGGCACCGCGCGGTCGCCGAACATGTAGTCGCCCACCTGCACCAGGTGGGTGTGCGGCATGGCGCGCGCGATGGTTTCCTTCAGGCCCGCCTCGGTCCAGCAATGGAAGATGTCGATGCAGATGCCCAGGCCCGAACGCTCGGCGAGGGTCACCGTGTCGCGCAGCGTGTGCACGATGGACTTGTCCGCATGCAGCATCACCGTGGGTTCAATCAGCAGATGGATGCCGACCGACTCGGCATCGTCGAGCAACGGGCGCATGGCGGCGCCAAAGCCGTCGGCCGCATCCTCCCAGGTGAGGCCGCCACGATGGCCGCTGGTGCTGTAGATGGATCTTGCGCCCAGCGTCTTTGCCGCGTCGATGCTGCGGCGAAACTCGGCGCGGAACTTCTCCCACGCGGCCGGTTCACCGAGGGCCACTTCGACCGGATGGACCAGCGACTCGACCTTGACCCCGGCCCCACGCAAAAGGACGATGCCGGCATCCCAACCGGCGTCATGCAGCTTGCGCACGTGCTCGCCCACCGTGTGTGCGCCGAGCGTTTTCCATGCGGCGATATCCTCGGCCAGCGACTGCTTGGGGAAGCAGACGCCGTTGACCGAGATACGCGGATGCATCGGCATCAGATCACGCCCTTGGCGCGGAGCGACTTGATGTCTGCCTTGCTCATGCCCAGCAGTCCGCCCAGGATCAAATCGTTGGATGCGCCCATGCGCTGGCCAGCGTGATCCACCTTGCCCGGCGTGGCCGAGAGCTTGGGCACGATGCCCTGCATCTTGACCGGCCCCAGTTCTTCGTCCGGCACCGTGATGACCATGTCGCGCGCCAGCAGATGCGGGTCCTTGATCAGGTCCGCGCCGCTCATCACGCGCGTGCCCGGCGCGCCGAACTTCTGGAATGCCGTATCGACCTCGTCCACCGTGCGCGCCGCCATCCACTCGGTGCACAGGCGGCGATACTCGACGATGTTGTCGCGGCAGCGGTCCCAGTCGTTGAAACGCTGGTCCTGGTCCATGCCCATGGCGCGCAGCACGTCCATGGCGCTCTTCATGGTTGCGGCCGACACCGAGAAATGCCCGCCGCCCCTGGTGTCGAACGAGCACACGTAGGGCGTGTAGTTGTGGGCGTTGCCCATGCGCCGCAGCGTCTTGCCCGCGCCCATCTGGTCCACCACGATGATCTGCTGTTCGATCAACCGGTACA
>CAXNGL010000164.1:0-7174 GCA_964201515.1 Burkholderiales bacterium | reverse complement strand
GGCGTGTTGCAATTGTCGGGGGTGGAGCCGTTTGCGCGGGTCGCGTGCGTCCCATGGAGTCCATGGCTACGGTTCGCTTGAGGAAGGGGGCGGAACGGCCAGATCTTTGCGGGGGGTACGCTGAAGCGCCAGAACTCTTTCGCGTAGTGTGAATATGCTAACGGAATTCCGGGCAACAGGGAAGCTGTCAGGTTGGCACAGCGGTCACGTTGTCGGGATTGAAGTGCTGCCACAGATGTGGGGTGGCGTGGCTTGCGGAGCGCAAAAATGCCAATGCGCGCTCCCGGGAATTACATCTAAATCGTTATTTTCACTCGTAATAAAGGATGGCCGTTACGTTGCGCATGCTAAACTTTTAAAGTCAGGCCGCAGTCGCGGGAAACGCCTGAATTGGCATTTTCTTGATTCGACGGCCCCTGTCTTCATGGACGCCGATGCATCCGTCGACGCGGATTTCCATTGCCAAAAAGGGTTCCGGCGTGACCTATGTAGTGACCGAAAGCTGCATCAAGTGCAAATACACCGACTGCGTGGATGTCTGCCCGGTGGACTGCTTTCACGAGGGGCCGAACATGCTGGTCATCGACCCGGACGAATGCATTGATTGCACACTGTGTGTTGCCGAGTGCCCGGTTGAGGCCATCTATGCGGAAGACGACGTTCCGCCGGCTCAGCGCGAATTCATTTCGCTGAACGCCGAGTTGGCGAAAGGATGGAAGGTGCTTGTGGAACGCAAGCCCGCCCCTGCCGATGCCGACGCATGGGCCAAGGTGGCCGAGAAAAAGCATTTGCTGGGCCGATAAGCATCGCCACTGCACCTTCGAGGAAACTGCACCCTGCGAAGGCAGGCTATGTGAATTTGCGAGGATGACGACATGACTTACGAAGAATCGCTCGATCCTGAACTGGCTGCAATGCTGGCGAAGTTCCCGCCCCTGCCCGATTTTCGCGACATTCCCGCCGGGCGGGCGGCCATCAAGGAATTGATGCAGAAATACCCGCGGGTGCCAAACACGGCAGGCGTGCGCATCAGCGATCGCATGGTTCCCGGCCCCGCAGGTGGGCCGCAGGTGCGCCTGCGAATCTATCAGCCGACCACGGGCTCGACCCCGCTGCCGGGGATGTACTACATGCATGGCGGTGGCTACATCATCGGCACGCCGGACCAGGAGGACGATACGGTATGCCAGATCGTGCGCGAAGTCGGATGCGTGGCGGTCTCGGTGGACTATCGTCTGGCCCCCGAGAACAAGTTTCCGGCGCCGGTCGAAGACTGTTATGCGGGACTGAAATGGATGGCTTCGCACGCCAGCGAGATCGGCGTGGACCCGGCACGCATCGCCATCGGCGGGCGCAGTGCCGGCGGCGGACTTGCCGCAGGCCTGGCACTGATGGTGCGAGATCGCGCCGAGGTCAAGGTGATCTACCAGATGCTGATCTATCCCATGATCGATGACCGCACGCGAGCGCGTCCGGGTGCCACCATCACCGATGCGCGCGTGTGGAACCACGCGCACAACGATCTCGCCTGGGCCGCCTATCTGGACACCCAGCCAGGGGGCGCCGGGACATCGCCCTATGCGGCGGCGGCGCGTGCAAGCAATCTTGCAGGCCTGCCGCCCGCCTATATCGTGGTGGGGGACGCCGAAGTGTTCCTTGACGAGAATATCGAATACGCCAGGCGGCTGGGCCAGGCCGGCGTGCGCGCTGAACTGCATGTCTTTCCGGGCGCCTTTCATGGTTGGGAAGTCAACGTTCCCGCAGCACGCGCATCCATTCGCGCCGTCACCGAGCGCACCGCCATACTGAAGCGCGCCCTGCACGGCTAGCGCCCCTCTCCTCCCGAAAGAGAACACGACACGGCAATGGCAGACGCACCAGCATTCGAACTCGATCTCAGCCTGCAGATCGGCAAGTACGACGTAGAACGCCAGCTCGGCAAGGGGGCGACGGGAACCGTCTATCTCGCGGTCAATACCTTCACCGGCGAGAAAGTCGCGCTGAAGGTCATCGAGCCCGAGGTGTTTCGCGAGGCCCAATTCGGGGCGGTGCATCGCTCGCAGTTCCTGAACGAAGCCTCGCTGGCGGGCAAGCTCAAGCACCCGCACATCGTCGGCATCCTCGATGCCGTGGTGCAGGAGGACGCCGGACATATCGCCATGGAGTTGGTGATGGGCGGGGACCTTTCGGCGCATGCCACTCCCGACACGCTGCTGCCGGTGTCCGATGTGCTGCAGATGATCTTCAAGTGCTGCGGGGCGCTCGATTACGCGTTTCGCGAAGGCATCGTGCATCGCGATATCAAGCCCGCCAACATCATGATTGTCGAAGGCACCGAGGTGAAGATTGCCGATTTTGGCGCGGCGCTGCTGCGCAAATCGCAGGCAGTGCAGACGGCCTTGATCGGCTCGCCGTTCTACATGTCGCCGGAACAGATGGAGGACAAGCCGCTCACGCACCACAGCGACATGTATTGCCTGGGCGTGTCGCTGTACGAGTTGCTGACGGGAAAAAAACCCTTCATGTCCGACACCCTGGACGGGCTGGTGCAGAAAGTCCTGAACGAGGAACCGGCGCCGCCCAGCAGCGTGCGTCCCGGACTCAACAAGTCGCTCGATTCGGTGGTGTTGCGTGCGCTGGGCAAGAAACCCGAGCAGCGCTATGCGACCTGGGCGGAGTTCGCACTGGAATTGGCCACCGCCGTCAAGATGGTATTGCCGATCGATGCCATTCCGGACAGCGAGAAATACGTGGCGCTCAAGAGCGTCGGCATGCTCTCGGGGCTATCCGATGCCGAGCTATGGGAATTGGCGCGCGCTGGATGCTGGAAGCGGTTTGCGGCCAAGCAGCCGGTGATTACCGAGAACTCCGCGGGACAGAGCTTCTTCTTCCTTGCGCAAGGCCAGGTCAAGGTCACCAAGCAGGGCCGCCTGCTCAACATGATCGACAAGAAGGAATTCTTTGGCGAGATGGCCTACATCCGCGGCGGCGAGCTGCCGCGGCATGCCACGGTCGAAGCCATGAGTGCATTGTTACTCGCCGAGTTTGAACCGGAAGCACTCTCCAAGATGAGCATCGGCGCGCAACTGCAGCTCACGCGCACGCTGGTGCGAAACCTTGTGGATCGCCTGGAATTCGCCAACTCGCGCGTCACCAAGTGAAGGCGGGGCCGCCGGGCCGCGCTTTTCGAGCTTCCGCCAGAGATCAGGCCTTCCAGGGCAGTCGAAACACCTTGATCGCCGTGCCGGCCAGCACTTTGGTCTTGTCCGCGGCATTCATGAACCCGCACCCTGTTCGGATGAGATCGGCCGCTTCTCCGTAGGTGCACACCACGGAGGTGGGCGGGTAGTTCGATCCCCAAATCATGCGATCGGGTCCAAAGTGCTCGTAGATCTCTTTCACCCGCTGCTGGCTCTTGGGGAAAGGGTAGCGCTCCACCATCGCCTCCGGAATTCCCGTGACCTTGATGGTGACATTGGGGTACTGCTTGAGCGCCATGAGGTTGGGCCAGTCCTCCATGCCGGGCGCGGACTCGAAAATGTTGAATACGCGCATGCCGATGTGGTCCACCACAATGGGCAGTCCGGGGTGGCGGCGGGCGATGTCGCCCACCATCTTCGAGCGTTCCGGGCAGTACATTGAAATGGGAATGCCTTCCTGCTCCGCCACCGGCCAGAATTTTTCCAGCGTGCCGTCGTCCCACCAGGGCGCCTCCGTTGGCCACATGGTCATGAGGCGGATGCCGACCACATAAGGCTGCTGCAACCAGCCGCGAAGCTGCTGGATGACATCCGGCGCGCCGGCGTCGATGCGGCCCAATACCCGGATGCGATCGGGATACTTGGAGGCGCCTTCAATGGAAAAACTGTTGTCGAATCCCATGACTCCGCGCGTGATCTGCAGCAGCTTGTCGATCCCCGCTGCGTCCATTTCCTTGATGAAGTCGTCGTAATGCACCGGGTCGTGGTGCGCGCCGAAGCGAACGCCGGGCGGCGGGTCTTTCCAGAAATGGGCGTGGCTGTCGATGATCATCCTGGCTCCAGGGAAGTTTTGTTCGATGCGAGGCGCCGAAATGGGGCGTCGCGCCGGCGTATTCGCCGACTCTTGGGGCGGCTGAAACGCCTGTTCCGCCCCCTGACCGGCTGATCGCACGATACAGGGCGGTGGCGGGATACGTCAACGCACCCGGAGGCGGGCGCATGTTACCGTGGCCTGCGCGAAGTAGAATGGATTGCGCAATTCCAAGCGGCGTTACGCAACAGCGGCGAAACTGGCCCTGACACCGCGGCACCCCGCGCCAAGATTTTTTCATCCCACACAGGAGACATGATGGCTGTGCCCCTTCCCGAATCGCTCAGGAAAGTTCTCGTCGACAAGGCCTACGGCCACGTCGTCACTTTCAACGCCGATGGTGGCCCGCAAGTCACCATGGTGTGGATGGATGCCGAAGGCAACCAGCCGATGTATAACACCGCCGACGGCCGCATCAAGATCACCAACCTTCGCCGTGACCCGCGGATCATGGTGTCGGTGCAGGATCGTAACAACCCGCAGTCCTATGCATTGATCAAGGGCAAGGCCAGCATCACCGCCGATGGCGCCGATGCGCACATCGACCGCATGGCGCAGCGCTTCCTGGGCATGGACAAGTACCCCTGGCGCGCGCCGGGTGAAAAGCGCTTGCTGGTGAAGATCGACATCGACAAGATCACCGGCTTCGCGCCGATGATGCAGCCCTGGAAATAGTCGGGGCGGCTTACTTGGGCCGGCAGTGACCGGTCGGCGCGCCACGTGCATGGATGAGGCACTCGGGGCTTTGGGGCCCGGTGACGTTATAGGGGGGGCGGCATGACGATCAGCGCAGGAATGGGACTGTCGGAGTTTCCGTTTTCAGGCGGCAAGGCGTTCTGGCAGTGGGTCGAGATGTGCGAGACGGGGAAGGTCGATTCCATCTGGCAGAGCGACCGCGTGGTTTCCAGGGAACCGCACCTTGAATGCATGAGTGTCATGGCCGCGCTTGCAGGCGCCACCAAGCGCCTGAAGTTCGGCATGAACGTGGCCTCGGTGGGTCTGCGCGATCCGCTCTTGCTTGCCAAGCAGTGTGCCACCATTGACGTGCTGTCGAACGGCCGCCTGTTGCCGGCGTTCGGTGTCGGCAGTCCGCGTGCCGCCGAATGGAAGGTCACCGGGCGCGAGAGCAAGGGCGCCGGCGCCATGGCCGAGGAGGGCATGGAGATCATCTGGCGCCTGTGGCGCGAGGAGAACGTCACTTTCCACGGCAAGTATTTTCACCTCGAGGGTGCAACCATCTCGCCGCGGCCGGTGCAGCCTGACCTGCCGCTGTGGATCGGAGGGTCGAGCGATGCGGCGCTGCGGCGTACCGGCCGCATCGGCACCGGCTGGCAGGCTGCGGGCGAAACACCCGACGAGATTCCGCCCGTCCTCGCGAAGATCCGTGCCTTCGCCGCGGAGTACGGGCGCAAGATCGATTTCGATCACTTTGGCGCCGGCGTGGCGTTTCGCTTCGGCAAGTGGGATGAGCCCATCGTCGCGCGCCAGGCCGAGGCCTACCAGAAGCGCACCGGTCGGGACCCCAAGCTTGGATTCGCCGTGGGCGACACCGGGGTGCTGCTCGAGCGCATTCAGGCCTATGTGGATGCCGGGATCTCCAAGTTCATACTGCGCCCGATGGGCCGCGACGACGCGGACTTCATCGCGCAGACGCGTCGCGTCATCGACGAAGTGCTGCCCGAAGTGGCGAAGATGAATGCGGCGCAAAAGCAACAGATGCGGGCGCAGGTGGCCGCGGGCGCGCCGCAAGCATAAATTCACGTGGAGATTTTGCCCGGGACTGACCCTGGCGCCGCGTAACCCGGCGCACTGCAATCACCCATGCCACCCATGCGGGCGTTATCATGCCCGTGCATGTCTTCCGACCCCGAATTTCCTTTGCTCGGCAAAGCTGAGCTGCTGGCCAGGCTTGGCGCGAGCGGCGCCAAGCCTGCCGCTCGCGATATGCGGGTGACAGTGCTCACGCCGAATGCGCGTCTCGCCGAAGTCCTTGCAAGCGAATTCAACAGGCAGCAGGCGTGCTGCGGGTTGGCTGCCTGGGAGACTGCGGACATCCTGTCCTGGGGCAGCTATGTCGAGCGCCTGCACGAAGACGCGTTGTATGCCGAGTCGGCGTCGGCAAGCGGGGGCGTTCCCTCGCTGCTCACCGCGGCGGAAGAGCAGCACCTGTGGCAGGACATCATCGAGCAAAGCCCCTGGGGCGGCCTGCTGCTGTCGGGGGCGCAGGCGGCTTCGCAGTGCCGTGACTCCTGGCAACTCGCGCACGCCTGGCGCATCGCCGGCGCGTTGCTCGCGGGGCCTGCCGATGGCGACAGCACGTGGTTGGCCGAGGGCGGCGCCGAGGGGCAGGCCGAGGACGCGCGCGCCTTCGCCCAGTGGGCGCGCGCCTATGCCGCACGGACCGCCCGTGACGGCCGTATCGATCGCGCGCGATTGCCCGACAGCGTTGCATTGCTGCTGCGTGAACCGTGGCTGCGCAGGCCGGCAAACCTCGTCGTCTACGCATTCGACATCGTGACTGCACAGCAGCGCGCGTTCTTCGCCGCCTGCGAGGGCGCCGGCATACCGGTGGTGCAGTGCCATCCCGAGCGCGTGGCGGGCAAGGTGGCGCGCCATTCATTTCTTTCGGCTCGCGATGAACTGGAGCACGCCGCGCGCTGGGCGCGCCAGCGCCTGGAGGCGGCGGGTCCGGGCGAGGGCGGCGCCGGTGATGCGCGCAGCGCTCCGCGCATCGCGGTAGTGGTTCCCGAACTCGAGGCGCGACGCAAGGAAGTGGTGCGTGTTTTCGCGCGAGCGCTCGATCCGGGGTGGAACGTGCCGAACGGGCGGCGTGATGCCAATGCGGCCGGCAGTGCAGCGCCACTGTTCAACGTGTCGCTCGGCGAACCGCTGTCCAGCTGGCCGGTGGTGGATGCCGCGCTGACCCTGCTTGCATTGTGCGGGAGTGAAGTGGAGTTCGCCCGCGCCAGCCGACTGCTGCGCTCGCCTTTCCTCGGCGGCGCCGATGCCGAGATGGGAGCCCGAGCCAGGCTGGATGCGGCGCTTCGCGAGCGCCTGCCGCCGCGCGTGCGCCTGCACGGCCTGCTGGCCGCGATCCGCCACG
>CAXNGL010000163.1:0-7231 GCA_964201515.1 Burkholderiales bacterium | reverse complement strand
TTATCTGGATACTGTTCACGACGCTGCAACTGGGCGTGTCGGGACTGTCGCTCGATCTGTTCACCAAGATGACGCCGCCCCCGGGCGCGACGGAGGGGGGGCTGGCAAACGCCATCGCAGGCAGCTTCATCCTGGTCGGTTTGGCGACGTTGATCGGCACCCCGATCGGAATTCTGGCTGGGGTGTTTCTCGCTGAGTACGGCAGTGGATCCTGGCTCGCCGGCGCGACGCGATTCGTCAACGACATCCTGCTGTCGGCGCCGTCGATCGTGATCGGGCTGTTCATCTACGCGTTCTGGGTCTCCCAGGTCGGAAATTTCTCGGGAATCTCGGGGGTGGTGGCACTGGCGCTCATCGTGGTCCCGGTGGTGGTGCGCACGACGGAAAACATGCTGCTGTTGGTCCCCAACAGCCTGCGCGAGGCGGCATTCGCGTTGGGCGCTCAGCAGTATCAGGTCATCAGCCAGGTTACGCTGCAGGCCTCGAAGTCGGGAATCATTACAGGCATCCTGTTGGCGGTTGCACGCATTGCCGGCGAGACGGCGCCGCTGCTGTTCACCGCGCTGTCGAACCAGTTTTGGTCATTGGATCTGAATAAGCCGATGGCCAACCTGCCGGTCACCATATTCAAGTTTGCAATGAGCCCGTTCACCGACTGGCAGGAACTTGCCTGGGCTGGTGTGTTCCTGATTACGATCGGTGTGCTTGCACTGAACATAATCGCCCGTACATTGTTCAAGAGTGAGATCCAGCGATGAATATGGCCACATTAGCCCGGGACGCCAGTGCCCAGCGACAAGGTCGTGAAGGCGGCGACGTGGCGGCGTCAGCGGAGACTGTGGAGGTTTCCTTCAAGAACTTCCAGTTCTATTACGGCAAGTACCATGCCCTGAAAAATATCAATCTGGATATTTACAAGCGCCGCGTCACTGCGTTCATCGGGCCTTCAGGTTGCGGCAAATCGACCCTGCTGCGCACCTTGAATCGCATGTATGACCTGTACCCCGAGCAGCGCGCTGAGGGCGAACTGCTGTTCAACGGGCGAAACATGATCGCGTCAAACGTCGATCTCAACGATTTGCGCGCACGCGTGGGCATGGTTTTCCAGAAGCCGACGCCGTTCCCCATGTCCATCTACGACAACATTGCCTTTGGCGTGAAGTTGCACGAGCGCCTGTCCAAGTCCGAACTGGATGATCGCGTCGAGTGGGCACTGCGAAAGGCGGCATTGTGGGACGAGGCAAAGGACAAACTGGGGCAGAGCGGCATGAGTCTTTCCGGCGGACAGCAACAGCGCCTGTGCATCGCGCGCGGCATTGCGGTCAAGCCGCATGTCCTCCTGCTGGACGAACCGACTTCTGCACTGGATCCCATTTCCACCTTGCGCATTGAAGAGCTGGTGCATGACCTGAAGAAGGACTTCACCATCGTGATCGTCACGCACAACATGCAGCAGGCCGCTCGAGTATCGGATTTCACGGCCTACATGTACCTTGGCGAACTGATCGAGTTCGGGGTGACGGAGACCATATTCGTGAATCCCAAGCGGCGCGAGACCGAGGATTACATCACCGGACGGTTTGGCTGACACAGTGCCGGCAGCGTGGTTGGCGACGGCTGCGCAGTTCATGTTGTGACCGCCCAGCAATTCCGGGGATGCATCGCCTGATCCTGAGTTGGACGCTTGGAGAGGCCCGCCTTGGCGGGCCTTTTCATTATGGGCGCGGGCGGCGCATGCATCCCGGGTCAGGGGGCCAGATGCAATGGAACATGCTGAATCCCCTGAGTTTTTCCTGCTTCTTCGTTGACCGCTGAGTGTCTGGCAGCTAGAATGGCAGGCTTCACAAGCGCGTCAGGCGCGATGACATCGCGCCTTGGAAAACATCCTGTGGCGTGTTGGCGGAATTGTTGTTTGAAAAGGCGGGGGCGAATTGGCGATGGGTTTGGAGAGAGGGCGACTGGTTGCAGGCAACTGGAAAACGCATGGCAGCCTCTTGTCCAACAGGGATCTGCTCGGGCGGTTGGTTGCCGGCCTGAAACCTGTCAAGGGGGTTGAATTTTCGGTCTGCGCCCCGTTTCCCTACCTCCCCCAGGTTTCTGCAGCGCTGGCAGGGAGTGGCATCAGTTGGGGCGCCCAGACACTGTGCGAGAATGACCAGGGCGCATTCACCGGAGAGGTGTCTGGCGCAATGCTCAAGGATCTTGGCTGCCGGCATGTCATCGTCGGTCATTCCGAGCGGCGCCAACTGTATGCCGAAAGCGATGCGCTGGCCGGCGCCAAATTCGTCGCGGCGCAACGTAACGGTCTGCTGCCCATCTTGTGCGTCGGCGAAACGCTCGATCAACGCGATCGGGGTGAAACCGAAGCCGTTGTCGCCCGGCAACTGGAGGCGGTGGTTGCGGTTGCCGGAGTGTCGGCGTTGAGATCGTCGGTGCTCGCCTATGAGCCGGTGTGGGCGATCGGAACGGGTAAAACCGCGTCGCCCGCACAGGCGCAAGCCGTTCATGCGTTCCTTAGGACGCAGGTTGCAAGGCAGGACGCTGGCATAGCAGACGAACTGGTTCTTTTGTACGGGGGCAGCGTCAAGGCCGCAAATGCGGCTGAATTGTTCGCCCAGCCGGATATTGACGGCGGACTGATTGGTGGCGCCTCGCTGGTTGCCGAAGAATTCATTGCAATTTGCAACGCTGCAAGTCGCAATCGCACATAAAGGACATCATGAACACTTGGCTGACTCTGGTATTGATCATTCACGTGCTGGCGGCATTGGGCGTCATCGGCCTGGTATTGCTCCAGCATGGCAAGGGCGCCGACGTCGGCGCCTCTTTTGGCGGTGGCGCATCGGGCAGCCTGTTCGGCGCCACCGGCTCGGCGAATTTCCTGTCACGTGCGACGGCCGTGCTGGCGGCAATTTTCTTTATGACCAGCCTTGGTCTTGCATATCTTGCGAGTCACCGGACTGTGGATAGCGGCGGCGGGGTCATGGACGCAGTCAAGGAGGCGCCTGCATCGCCCGCATCGACAACTGTGCCCGCAACCG
This sequence comes from Burkholderiales bacterium, assembly GCA_964201515.1. Classification (GTDB taxonomy): domain Bacteria; phylum Pseudomonadota; class Gammaproteobacteria; order Burkholderiales; family SG8-39; genus CAIYPG01. The sequence goes on along the minus strand of CAXNGL010000163.1, from coordinate 4,190 downwards.
CTGAAAAGCCAGCGATCGAAAATGATGCGGCGAAGAACTCCAAGGCGAATCAGGTTCCAAAGTAGTAGTAAAATAGCGGTGCTTGGATCCTATTCCCCCGGTTGCTGCGGGTGGCAAAGCAGCGAAGCCGCACATGTTGGGTTTTGCTGCCGAATCCAGGCCAAAATATGCCGACGTGGTGAAATTGGTAGACACGCCGTCTTGAGGGGGCGGTGGCGAAAGCTGTGGGAGTTCGACTCTCCCCGTCGGCACCAGGTTTGAAGGCGCGTCAGCGGTAGGCAGTGGGCAGGCGAGGCGGCAGGGTTGATCGATTCCCTGCTGACGGATCCGTAAATTGAAGGAAGCGATTGCCAGATGTTTGACAGGATCATCCGGGCCAACGACCCCGCAAGCGCTTCCGGCGTCCCCGGCAAAGTCTAGCCACCATGCTCGAAGCCTATTTTCCGATCCTGGCGTTCATTGGCGTGGCTGTCGCCGTGGGCGCGGGGCCGACGATCGCGGGCTGGGTGTGTTCCACATTGCTCGGCATGAACCGACCGGACAGCGCAAAGCTTTCCCCCTACGAGTGTGGATTCGAGGCGTTCGAGGATGCACGGATGAAGTTCGATGTCCGTTACTACCTGGTGGCGATCCTGTTTATCCTGTTCGACCTGGAAATCGCGTTTCTCTTTCCGTGGGCCGTCGTGCTGGACGAAATCGGCATGTTCGGTTTTATCTCAATGATGATTTTTCTCTTCATCCTCGTGGTGGGTTTCATCTACGAGTGGAAGAAGGGCGCGCTGGAATGGGAGTAGCGGTGCAAGGGGTGGAGCAGGGGCTCCAGCGTGGCTAGCGCAGCTTCCATTCGATCGGATTCCCGGCGCGCTGCCGGCCGCCGACAGCCGGGCGCTGGAAATGAACTTGCACTGAAGGGGGCGGCCGATGGGTGCCAGTGAACAGCAGGGCTTGACCCAACAGGGCTTCGTGACCACGTCGGTGGACAAGCTTGTCAACTGGACACGTACCGGCTCGCTGTGGCCGATGACTTTCGGATTGGCTTGCTGTGCCGTCGAGATGATGCACGCAGGCGCAGCCCGCTACGACCTGGACCGGTTTGGGATCGTGTTTCGCCCCAGTCCCAGGCATTCGGACCTGATGATCGTCGCCGGCACCCTGTGCAACAAGATGGCGCCGGCGTTGCGCAAGGTGTATGACCAGATGGCGGAGCCGCGTTGGGTACTGTCCATGGGTTCGTGCGCGAATGGCGGCGGTTACTACCACTACAGCTATTCAGTGGTGCGCGGCTGTGATCGCATCGTGCCGGTCGACGTGTACGTTCCAGGGTGCCCGCCAACGGCCGAGGCGTTGTTGTACGGCCTGGTGCAGTTGCAGAACAAGATCAAGCGCACCAACACCATCGCCCGCTAGTCGGCCCATCACACTGACGTAATAGCCCCCATGCCGACACGTATCGAGACGCTCAAAGCCGCGCTGGTAACGACGCTGGGCGGGCGCATTGTGCGATTGGACGAGGCGCTGGGCGAACTGACGCTGGTGGTCAATGCCGGTGAGCTTGTCGCCGTGGCCACGCTGTTGCGCGACGATGCAGCGCTGCGCTTTGAAGAGTTGATCGACCTGTGTGGCGTGGACTACTCGGCGTGGGGCGGAAGTGAAGTCCCGCCGCTGCGTTTTGCCGTCGTGACGCACCTGCTTTCGCTGTCGACCAACTGCCGCCTGCGCCTGCGGGCATTTGCCGCTGAAGACGATTTTCCGGTGGTCGATACATTGACCGGGGTGTGGCCGAATGCCAATTGGTACGAGCGCGAAGCGTTCGACCTGTTCGGCATCATGTTCGACGGGCACGACGACCTGCGCCGCATCCTCACCGATTACGGGTTTGTCGGCCATCCTTTCCGCAAGGATTTCCCGCTGTCGGGCAACGTCGAGATGCGTTACGACCCGCAGCAGCGGCGCGTGATCTACCAGCCGGTGTCGATCGAGCCGCGCGAGATCACTCCGCGCATAGTCCGCGAAGCCAGTTACGGCGAACCCGGCGGCAAGGTCTGACATGGCCGAGATTCGCAACTACACGCTGAACTTCGGCCCGCAGCATCCGGCCGCGCACGGCGTGCTGCGGTTGGTGCTCGAACTCGACGGCGAAGTCATCCAGCGCGCCGACCCGCACATCGGCCTGTTGCACCGCGCCACCGAGAAGCTGGCAGAGCACAAGACCTGGATCCAGTCGCTTCCATACATGGACCGGCTGGATTATGTGTCGATGATGTGCAACGAACACGCCTACTGCATGGCCATCGAGAAGCTCGCCGGCATCGATGTGCCGGAGCGCGCGCAGTACATCCGTGTCATGTTCGACGAGATCACGCGAGTGCTGAACCACCTGCTGTGGCTGGGCGCGCACGCCATCGACATCGGCGCCATGACCGTTTTCCTGTACTGCTTTCGCGAGCGCGAAGACCTGATGGACTGCTACGAGGCGGTTTCAGGGGCGCGCATGCATGCTGCCTACTATCGCCCCGGCGGGGTGTATCGCGACCTGCCGGACGCCATGCCGCAATACCTGCCGTCGCCCTACCGCAGCGAGAAGAAGGTGCGCCTGTTGAACGAGAATCGCCAGGGCTCCCTGCTCGATTTCATCGAGGACTTCACCCGGCGCTTTCCGACCTACGTCGACGAGTACGAGACCCTGCTCACCGACAACCGCATCTGGAAGCAGCGCACTGTCGGCATCGGCGTGGTGACGCCGGAGCGTGCCAAGGCGCTCGGGTTCACGGGGCCGATGCTGCGTGGTTCCGGCGTCGAATGGGACCTGCGCCGCAAGCAGCCCTACGAAGTCTACGACCGGATGGCGTTCGATATTCCAATCGGCGTCAACGGCGACTGCTACGACCGCTACCTCGTCCGTATCGAGGAAATGCGCCAGTCCAACAACATCATCCGGCAGTGCATCGACTGGCTGCGCGCCAACCCCGGCCCGGTCATCACGTCGAACCACAAGGTGGCCGCCCCTTCGCGCGTGGACATGAAGAGCAACATGGAAGAACTGATCCATCACTTCAAGCTCTTCACCGAGGGCATGCACGTGCCGCCCGGAGAGGCCTACGCGTCGGTGGAGCACCCCAAGGGCGAGTTCGGGATTTACGCGATCTCCGACGGCGCCAACAAGCCGTACCGGTTGAAAATCCGCGCGCCGGGTTTTCCGCACCTGGCCGCGCTCAACGAGATGTCCCGCGGGCACATGCTCGCCGACGTGGTGGCCATCATTGGCACGCAGGACATCGTGTTCGGCGAAATTGACAGGTGATCACATGAACATGAATAGGATGAACAGGGATGAGCAGGATGAGTAGGGGACAGACCACGATTTCCGAAGTCAACCGCGCTTCCGATGAGGAAGAGCGCGGAAATCGTGGTCTGTCCCCGGAATCCCTGAAAAGGATCGATCGAGAGGTCGCCAAGTATCCATCCGACCAGAAGCAGTCGGCGGTGATGGCTGCCTTGATCATCGCCCAGGACGAGAAGGGCTGGCTGGCAGCCGAGACCATGGACTTCGTGGGCGGCTACCTCGGCATGCCGCCGGTTGCCGTGTATGAGGTGGCGAGCTTCTACAACATGTACAACCTGCAGCCGACCGGCAAGTTCAAGCTCACCATCTGCACCTGCCTGCCGTGCGGCCTGCAGGGATCGCTTGCCGCCGCGGACCATCTCAAGTCGCGCCTGGGCATCGATTTCAACGAAACCACGCCGGATGGAAAATTCACGCTCAAGGAAGGCGAGTGCATGGGCGCCTGCGCCATGTCCCCGGTGGTGCTGGTCAACAACAAGCGCATGTGCGACTTCATGTCCAACGACAAGCTCGACGCCCTTGTGGATGAACTCGGGAAGGGGGCCTGACATGCTCGATTACGGTTCCGATGCCATTCTCATGACCGGCCTCGACGGCAACAACTGGCGCCTGAAGGATTACGAGGCGCGCGATGGCTATGCGGCGCTGAAGAAAATCATTGCCACCAAGACGCCACAGGACGAACTGATCGGCGAACTGAAGAAATCCAGCCTGCGCGGCCGTGGCGGCGCGGGTTTCCCCACCGGCCTGAAGTGGAGCTTCATGCCGCGCCAGTTCCCGGGTGCCAAGTACCTGGTATGCAATTCGGATGAGGGCGAGCCGGGCACCTGCAAGGATCGTGACATCC
>CAXNGL010000162.1:0-7232 GCA_964201515.1 Burkholderiales bacterium | reverse complement strand
AGGCAGTTCTGCGAATTGCCGCGAAAATCGGTGAGGTCCATGCGGATGCCGTGCTTGGCGAAGATTTCCGGCGCGGCCACCGCCATCATGGCCGGGGCATGGCTCATCGAGATCGCCGCCACGCCGTACTTGACGACGGTCTGGGCCAGCGCCGGGACGGATGCCGTCAAGGCCATCGACAACAATGCGGAACGTACCATCCATGGGTTCAGGCGCACCGGAATTCTCCTCGCTGTGTAATTGACCGGCACACGATACGCTCAATCCTGCCGCGCGCAAAGATGCGTCGTGAACAGGCGCCATTCCTCGGTGGAACGCAGCAGCATCGCGGCCAGTTGCGCAGGCTCGGGCGAGCCCAGGGACGCGATCGGCTCGAGGGCATCGCGATGCTTGGCGATGAAGCGATCCGCGTAGCGCAGCCATTCCGGCCCGAACCCGCCCCTGGATGCGTGCGCCAGCAGGATGTCGTGGCATACGGCGCCGGGGTGGCCGGCGCGCCAGGCGCGAAAACTGAAATCGAAATCGTACAGGTGCCAGCCGTCGAAGGTTGCTTCGTCGAAGGCGAGATCGAGCGCGAGCTGGCGCCGGCACGCGAACAGCACGCCATCGAGCGCCTGCGCGCCGGGCGTGACGCGGCCGCGCATGTGATACGGCGTGACGACGATGCCGGTGCCGCCATGGTCCGGGGGCATGCCCACCTGGCCGTGCATATGGGGCCAGCGATCGTAGATCCAGCCCGTGCCCGCCAGTTGCGTCGTCCCGGCGACCCCGATCAGTTCGTGGCTCTGCAGGCGATTTTGCAGGATGTCGGCGAAATCGGCGGAATGGATCTCGATGTCGTCGTGCGAGAACACCAACAGGTCGCCGCTGGCCTGCCGAAGGCCGCGGTTGTAGCCCTCGCACAGCGAGCGGGCATCGTGGATGCCGATGATCTCGTGCGCCACGCCCTCGAGCAGACGGTGGTAATGGTCACTGACGCGTTGGAACTTTGCGGGCGTAACGGAACAGACGATGACCGAGATGCGTTGTGGCGTGCCTGCGTAACGCGGCTCACTTGCGGGGGCGATGCCGCGCGCGATGTCGGCGCGGGCCAGCGCCAGTGCCGCGTGCGCTTCGGCGTTGAGGACCAGCGGGTAGGCGGGGCGCAGCGCAAGGCAGCGCTGCATGGCCGCCGCCGCGTCGTTGCGCGCCAGCGCGAACAGCGCGCAGCCTTCCAGGTAGTGCAGGGCGGGCAGCGTGGCGTCCAGTGCGATGGCATCGGCCGCCCGCGCGGCGGCAGTGGCATGCCGGCTGTCCTGCCAGGCCGCCGCCGCTTCGGCGTACAGCGTATCGACGCGGGCCGCCACCTGGGCGTCGGTCGCCGGCGCGGTGCCGGCGAATTTGCCGAACAGTCGTTTCAGCAACTCAGGGACAACTCATGGAACAGGCCGGGTGCGGGCGGCCGGCCGCGGCATGGCGTTGATGGCAAAACGAGGGGGCATATCCCATGCTCCCCTGCATCGGAGGTTGCAAAAATCATTTTGCAACCGCTCTCTACAGCGTGCCCGGGTAGGCGCCGCCGTCGATGAGGATGTTCTGCCCGGTGATGAACCCGGCCTGCGCGCTGCATAGGAAGGCGCAGGCCTCGCCGAATTCGGCCGGCTCGCCCATGCGACCGGCGGGGATCGACAGCGCGCGTTCGGTGACGACTTCATCCACGCCGACACCGCGCTGTGCCGCCGCCCCCTTGAGCACGCTGCGGATGCGGTCGGTGTTGAAGGTGCCGGGCAGGAGGCCATTGATGGTGACGTTGTGCTTGGCCACCGTGCGTGCGACACCGGCAACGAAGCCGGTGAGCCCGGCGCGCGCGCCGTTGGACAGGCCGAGGAATTCAATCGGCGCTTTTACCGTGCTGGAGGTGATGTTGACGATGCGCCCGAATTTGCGCGCAATCATGCCGTCGATGGTGGCCTGGATCAGGTCGATGGGGGTGAGCATGTTGGCGTTCAGCGCGGCCAGCCACTGTTCGCGTGTCAGCTCCCGGTAGTTGCCGGGGGGCGGGCCGCCGGCATTGTTGATGAGGATGTCGGGATGGGGGCAGGCGGCCAGCGCCGCGATGCGTCCCTCCGGGGTGGTGATGTCCGCGGCCACCGCGATGACGGTGGCGCCGGTCTTGGCGCGGATTTCGTCGGCGGCGCGCTCGATCTGCTGCCGGTCGCGTGCCACGATGGTGACGCGGCAGCCTTCGCGCGCCAGCGAGTCCGCGCAACCGCGACCCAGCCCCTTGCTGGCGCCGCAGACCAGCGCCGATTTGCCCTTGATTCCGAGATCCATGGTGATCGTCCTTGCGTTGTTGATCCGTTGTGCTTTAGCGGCGTTTTCCGCCACCGAGGATGGAACCCAGGACACCGCGGATGATCTCGCGGCCGACCTGCGATCCGATGGCGCGTGCTGCGCTGCGCGCCACGAGCTCCAGCGCGCCTTCGCGGCGTCCGCCGCGCGGCCCGGTGCTGCCGCCGAGTATGGAGCCCAGGGCGCCGCTGATATTGCCCATGACGCTGCCAGTGTCCTGCTGCGGCGTGCCGCCCGGGGATTGCGATGGCGTGGCTGCGGGCGGCGTCGCGGATCCCGCGGAGGATCCCTGCTTTTTCTCGGCGCGGCCCTTCAGCTTTTCATATGCCGATTCACGGTCCACGGCCTGCTCGTAGTGGCCGTAAATGACCGAGGCCTTGATGACGGCCTGCCGCTCGGCCGCATCCAGCGGGCCGATACGCGAGGCCGGCGGCACGATGAGGCCGCGCTCGACCATGCCCGGCCGGCCCTTGTCGTCGAGGAAGGACACCAGCGCCTCGCCCACCGCGAGTTCGGTGATGGCGGTCTCGGTATCGAGCTTGGGATTGGCGCGCATGGTCTGCGCGGCGGCCTTCACTGCCTTCTGGTCCCTGGGCGTGAAGGCGCGCAGTGCGTGCTGCACGCGATTGCCGAGCTGCCCCAGCACCGATTCCGGGATGTCGAGCGGGTTCTGCGTCACGAAGTACACGCCGACGCCCTTGGAGCGGATGAGGCGTACCACCTGTTCGATCTTCTCGAGCAGGGACTTCGGCGCTTCGTTGAAGAGCAGGTGTGCCTCGTCGAAGAAGAACACCATTTTCGGTTTTTCCGCATCGCCGACCTCGGGCAGGTGCTCGAAGAGTTCCGACAAGAGCCACAGCAGGAAAGTCGAATAGAGTTTGGGCGAATTCATCAGCGCATCGGCGGCCAGGATGTTCACCACGCCGCGGCCCTTGGCATCGGTCTGCATCAGGTCGGCGATGTCGAGCGCTGGCTCGCCGAAGAGTTGTTCGGCACCCTGCTGGTCGAGCTCCAGCAGGCCGCGCTGGATGGTGCCGACGGATGCCGCGGAAATGTTGCCGTACTCGGTCTGGAAGGTTTTCGCGTTCTCGCCCACATGCTGCAGCATGGCGCGCAGGTCCTTCAGGTCGAGCAGCAACAGGCCGTTGTCGTCGGCGATCTTGAACACCAGCGTGAGCACGCCTTGCTGCGTGTCGTTCAGGTTCAGCATGCGCCCGAGCAGCAACGGGCCCAGGTCGGAGATGGTGGCGCGCGCCGGGTGTCCCGACTTGCCGAACACGTCCCAGAACACGGCCGGGCAGGCGGCGTAGGCCATGTCGCCCATGCCCAGCAGCGCCAATCGTTCCTTCAGTTTTGGCGTTGCCGTTCCTGCCTGCGCCAGCCCGGAAAGGTCGCCCTTGACGTCGGCCATGAACACCGGCACGCCGATGGAGGAGAAGGCCTGCGCCAGCGTCTGCAGGGTCACCGTCTTGCCGGTGCCGGTGGCGCCGGTGATCAGGCCGTGACGATTGGCCAGCGCCGGCAGCAAGGCCAATTTAGTCGCGCCGGCTTTGGCGATCAACAAGGGATCGGGCATCTGGGGTTACTCTCGGTTGCAATGCTAAAATTATACGTTCTCATACAGGCCATACAGGAACCATCGCGGATTTCTTGTCATGGTCCCCAATGCATTGGGAGCACGAGGGCGGGCTTTCAATAATGTCCTTGTATCCATCGCTAACCCAGTGTGTTGCCGAGACTTTCGCACCAAAGAACCAAAGAACCAAAGCACTTTAGCCACTTTACCGGGAACGCACACCATGGCAGGTCACAGCAAATGGGCCAATATCAAGCACAAGAAGGCGATAACGGATGCCAAGCGCGGCAAGGCCTTTACCCGGGCCATCAAGGAGATCACCGTGGCCTCGCGCATGGGCGGCAGCGATCCGGCCATGAACCCGCGGCTGCGCCTGGCCATGGACAAGGCGCGCGAGGTCAACCTGCCCAAGGACACGGTGATGAGCGCCGTCAAGCGCGGCGCAGGCGAACTGGAGGGCGTGGCCTACGAGGAAATCCGCTATGAGGGCTACGGCATCGCCGGCGCGGCGGTGATTGTCGATTGCATGACCGACAACCGCACGCGCACCGTCGCCGATGTGCGGCATGCCTTCACCAAGCATGGCGGCAACCTCGGGACTGACGGATCGGTGGCGTTCCTGTTCAAGCATTGCGGGCAGTTCGTGTTCGCGCCGGGGCTGACCGAAGATGCCGTCATGGAGGCGGCGCTGGAGGCGGGTGCCGAGGACGTCATCGCCAATGACGATGGCTCCATCGAGGTGATCTGCGGCCCCAACGATTTTGTCGCCGTGCGCGATGCGCTGGCTGCTGGCGGGCTGAAGCCCGAAGTGGCCGAGGTGGTGATGAAGCCCAACACCGAGGCGGAATTGGCTGGCGACGACGCCGTGCGCATGAAGAAACTGCTCGACGCGCTGGAGTCGCTCGACGATGTGCAGGACGTGTACAGCAACGCCGTGATGGACGAGGCGTGAGCCCCGCGGTGCCGGCATGAACAGCCTGCGCATCCTGGGCATCGATCCCGGATCGCGCATCACGGGGTTCGGTGTCATCGAGAAAACCGGCAGCAAGCTGGCCTACGTCACCAGCGGTTGCATCCGTTCCAGGGTGGACGATCTTCCCGGGCGGATCAGGGCGATCTTCGAGGGGTTGCGCGAGGTCATTGCAGAACAGAAGCCGGATGAAGTCGCGGTCGAGAAAGTGTTCGTCAACGTCAATCCGCAATCGACATTGATGCTGGGGCAGGCGCGCGGCGCGGCGATCTGCGCGGTGGTGGATGCCGGCCTCGCCATGGCCGAATACACGGCGCTGCAGGTCAAGCAGGCGGTGGTGGGCAAGGGGCACGCCAACAAGGAGCAGGTGCAGCACATGGTCATCCGCTTGTTGCGCTTGCCCGGCGCGCCGAGTGCCGATGCCGCCGACGCGCTGGCCTGCGCCATCTGTCACGCGCATGGCGGGCTGGGCTTCGGTGTCGGGCAGGTCGAGAGGGGGTATCGCATGAAGAACGGGCGCCTGTCATGATCGGCCAGCCATGATTGGAAGAATCGCCGGCGTGCTGCTGGAGAAGAACCCGCCGCAGATCCTGGTGGAGGCAGCCGGCGTCGGTTATGAGATCGAAGTGCCCATGAGCACCTTCTACAACCTGCCTGCGCCGGGTGCGCAGGTGGTGCTGTTGACGCATTTCGTGGTGCGCGAGGATGCGCATCTCCTGTACGGCTTCGGCAGCGATGCGGAGCGGCGCGTGTTCCGGCAGTTGCTGAAGATCTCGGGTATTGGCGCGCGCACCGCGCTGGCCCTGCTGTCGGGACTGTCGGTGGGCGAACTGGTCGAGGCGGTATCGATGCAAGAGGCCGGGCGGCTGGTGAAGATTCCCGGCATCGGCAAGAAGACCGCGGAGCGCCTGCTGCTGGAACTCAAGGACAAGCTGGGGACGGACTTTGCCCCGGGTGCCATGGTAGGTCGCGCGAAGCCCGCGACGAGCGACATCTTCAACGCCCTGCTCGGCCTCGGGTACAGCGAAAAGGAGGCCCAGGGCGCAGTGAAACTGCTGCCCGATGGACTGTCCGTCTCCGATGGCATTCGACAAGCGCTGAAGCTGCTCGCCAAGGTGTGAGCCAGACGTGAGATCGAGCGTGCATCGTCAGGATTATCCAAGTATTGATATCGATATCATCCATGGATGTCCGACAGTTGCGCATCTACTAAATTAAATGTTTAACAAATTTGGATCCCCTGAGGTCATGGCGAACGCAGGTAAGATAGCGAATGGCCATTGAAACCGACCGCCTGATCGCGCCCGGCCCGGCTTCCGTGCAGGAAGAGGCCGTCGAGCGGGCCCTGCGGCCCAAATCGCTCGGCGAATATGTCGGCCAGGAGAAGATTCGCGGCCAATTGTCGATCTTTGTCGAGGCAGCGCGGCTGCGCAAGGAGTCGCTCGATCACGTGCTGCTGTTCGGGCCGCCGGGACTGGGCAAGACCACGCTGGCGCATATCATTTCGCGCGAGATGGGCGTCAACCTGCGCCAGACTTCCGGCCCGGTGCTGGAGCGACCGGGCGACCTCGCCGCGATCCTGACCAATCTGGAGCCCAACGACGTCCTGTTCATCGACGAGATCCACCGCCTGTCGCCGGTGGTGGAGGAAATCCTTTACCCGGCGCTGGAGGACTTCCAGATCGACATCATGATCGGCGAGGGCCCGGCGGCGCGCTCGGTCAAGCTCGACCTGCCGCCCTTCACGCTGGTGGGTGCCACCACGCGCGCCGGCATGCTGACCAATCCGCTGCGCGACCGCTTCGGCATCGTGGCGCGACTGGAGTTCTACAGCGATGACGAATTGCGGCAGATCGTCAATCGTTCTGCCGGACTGCTGAAGGTCGAAATTTCCGGCGACGGCTCGCTGGAGGTGGCGCGGCGCTCGCGCGGCACCCCGCGCATTGCCAACCGCCTGTTGCGGCGCGTGCGCGACTACGCGCAGGTGCGCGCCGATGGCAACATCAGCCGCGACGTGGCGGATGCCGCGCTGAAAATGCTGGATGTCGATGTGCTCGGGTTCGACGTGATGGACCGCAAGCTGCTGCTGGCCGTGATCGAGAAATTTTCCGGCGGGCCGGTCGGCCTGGATAACCTCGCCGCGGCCATCAGCGAGGAGTCGGACACCATTGAGGATGTGCTCGAGCCCTTCCTCATCCAGCAGGGCTACCTGCAGCGCACGCCGCGCGGGCGCATCGCCACGCTGGCGGCGTACCGGCATCTGGGTGTGGCGCCGCCGGCGGCGGATGGCGGCTTGTTCGGCGCCTGAGCCAGCGGGTCGGTAGATGAACGAGCCATGGCCTGAGGGCAGCCAGG